>JAITOP010000364.1 GCA_031289895.1 Prevotellaceae bacterium | reverse complement strand
TAAGCTATCTGCAACACAGAAAATTTTGGAATTTTCTGAGATATTATTATAAAAGAAAATCATAAAAATCCGGCACTCGGTAATTTTGCGGTTTATTTGCCGTTAAACCCTAACTCCGTTACTTTTCATGTGACAGGTAATTTAAAACATTGAAAATAAATAAATTACAAAAAAAATCAGAAGTGCTAAATGTCTTAATTTCATTTTTGTTTGGAGAAAAAGCCTCCCAGATAATCCATGAAAACAAAGGGGATAATGCGCAAGCAAACATTGGAACATTTGTTCAACAAGACAAGGAACATATTGCTTCGTTGAAAGAAGAAATTGCTTTTTTGCACGATTTATTGAACAAAAAATAATCATTCTCGCTTTCGGTGGTGTATAAGAAACTTTCGTTCAATTTTAGATGGTCTTATAATTATGATATTATTATAGATTCAATCAATAATTTTATATTCTTTTAATAGCCTAATGGCATTCATTGTCTTAGTGATTCCTTTTTTCAATTTATAATCGGGATTTCCTGATTGTAATTCAAAACAATAGTTTTCTATATTTTCCGGATATTCTTTTTCTATTTTAGTGAGTTCTAAATCATGAGTGGCAATAAGACAAGAAAAAGGAGTGTTAATCTTTATGATTTTTTCTAAAAATAGTTTTGATCCCATAAGCTTGTCATAGGAGTTAGTCCCTTTTAAAATTTCATCTAAAATTATGTATTGTGGAATATTATTTTCTAACTGTTCCATTAAAAATTTTAATTTTTTGATCTCTGCATTAAAATAAGAACTATCATCAGCTAATGAATCAAAAGTTCTCATACTGGTGAATAAATTCATAGGATAAAATCTGAAATAATTTGCCGCAACTGGACAGCCATTCATTGCTAGTACTAAATTCACTCCGATAGCTCTTAAAAATGTGCTTTTTCCTGTCATATTAGCTCCTGTTATAATAGTAATATCATTGATATGGGTGGAAAAATTATTTTCTACTATGTTTTTTTGCAAAATTAAAGGGTGAGATAAATTTTTAATTTTCATTCCACCTGCCACACCACTATCTATTATTGGGTAAGTATATTTATTATATTTATAAGCAAATATGCCAAAACAAATAAAAGCCTCCACTTCTGCGAATGTTTTAAACCATATGGGAACATCATTTTGCAATTTTACCTGTAATTTTTCCAGTTTAATGGCATGATATAAATTCCATGATAATACAATATTAAGTAAGCCGCCAAAAATAGGAATATATCCTTTTTCAAAATTTCTTAATAAAATAGACATCTTTTCTATAGAAGGTAGTGCTTTAAAAAGAATCATTTGATTTTCTTTATTTATATCTGATTTGAAATTTTCATTTTTTGTTTGTTGAAAAATTTTAGCAAATTGTTTATACTGCAAAGATTTTAAATCATTTGAAACATAAATGTTATTAATATCTTTACCATAAATTATATGGATAATTGTATAAATGATTATCATAAAACCCAAAACTAAACTTATAATAGCAGATGAAAAAAACAATACTGAACATAAAATTAATATTCCATTTATAATTGGGAGAGCCGGCAATATGGTTTTTATAGTTTTTTTATTTGCTAATAAATTTTTATCTGTTTTAATAAAACTATCTTCAGTATTAGCATTAATAACAATATCCTTAGCAAGTGTTAAAATATTAATATTCCATTCTAATTTTGTAGATAATTCTTTAATTGCATCTTGTCTTTTTAAAATAGCTTCTTTCTTTGTTAAGGGATTTAGAAGAAATTGTTTTAGTTGATTATTTCCTATAATGGTTTGGCTTATATCTATTTTTTCGAATAAAGATGATTTACCCAAAATATCTAAATCTAAACAATAGGGATGATTTTTAATATCTATTATTTTATCATCTATAGCATTTTTAATAGATTTATTTTTATTCTGTATCTGCTGGCAGATTTCAATAAAATTTAAATTGAATTCTATTTTTTCTCTCAAAATAGACGAGAGAAAAATTAAATATA
Organism: Prevotellaceae bacterium; assembly: GCA_031289895.1. Taxonomy (GTDB): domain Bacteria; phylum Bacteroidota; class Bacteroidia; order Bacteroidales; family UBA932; genus JAIRKV01. The sequence goes on along the minus strand of JAITOP010000364.1, from coordinate 8,654 downwards.
TAAAAACAACTATTGTAATTAACCCACCTCCTAAATAATAGTAATCCTTATTCCATAGAAAAAAAATTAAAAAGAAAACAGCTATTATTATAAATACTAATCCTCTTAACAGTGATATTATATTTTTATTTTTTGTTAGCTTTTGCAATAGAGCGGTTTTATTTTCAATTATCTTATCTATTTTTTCCATAGGGTTACAAAATTTTTACAAAATTAAAAAAAATTGGTAACCAAATAATTTTGAATAGATATTAATATTGTAAGTACTGGTTTAAAATTAGTTTGCTTTATTTTCACCACTTTAGTTGCTGATATTCAAACATCTAATTTTGAAAAATAATTAAAACTATTTAGTATTCTATTACTTATAAAAAATTATCTTTACTTAATTAGTTACCAATTCCTAATAAAAGGAACTTATTATAGTTGCACTTTCATTATTTTAAGCCACAGAGTAACCTCTCCCATTCGATATGTAAATTGATGGAGAATAAAGATCCCATAAAAAATCAAACCACAAAGGTGGCATTATTCCTCCTTCAACTCTTACTGTTTCTTCAGAGTTAAGTTCCTGCAAGTTCATTGCTTGCAAATCTACATTTTTTTCTTTTACTGTTGTCATAATTTTAATTTTTTTTGTTAAAGATTTGTTACTGTTGTTTTAGAATTTTAATGCAAAATCAATATTTGCGCCAACCATTCCTGTGAGAAAATGGGTGCTGATTGTCCTTGGTTCGGGTCTGTATGCCCCCCTTCAACACATACCTTTTCTTCAATGTTGAGCTCCTGTACGTTTAATTTGTCTAAGTCCATTTTTTTAATTTTTCTGTTAAACTTTTATTTAATTAACACTATAATTTTCGCGAAAAATTATGGGCGAAGGTAGAGGGAATTATATTTCAGCAATAAAAGTTTTCCGATATTATTAATCGTTTTCCCGATAATTTTTTAATTTTGTTTTTTAAATTAATTCAAAATGGATTTAGGGTATAAATTATTGGAACTGAGGAGACGGTCTAATTATTCTCAAAAACAAGTTGCGGAATTGTTGGAAGTTTCGCAAAGCACTTATTGCGACTGGGAAAGCAATACAAGTAAGCCTAAAATAAACAATATTGTAAAAATAGCACAACTTTACAATCTTGATATTAACGAGTTGATAGATTCCAATCTTAATGTAAATATTGTAAATAGTCCAAACACAATAAGTAACAGCCCAAATTCCAAAGTAGAAACACCCGAAGCATTGATACGGCTTGCAGAAGGCTTGGATAGATTGACAATGTTGATAGAAAAACTTGTTGAAAATTACAAAAAATATATTTTTTCTTTTTCAAAAACCGAGCGCCCCGCGCTTGTGTGGAAATATCTACTTTTAGAACCGGCAACAGAGCGATTGCTGCTGTAACCGCCAAAAGCACAACCAAGTAAATAGAAAAAGTTTTTACTTTGTTGCGGTGGTGTTGTCCAATTAGTTAGAGGTTAAACAATCCCAAACCTTATTCTTTACCAGTGTCTCGGCACTCTAAACCGTTTGTTTGTCGGGATTTCGTATGCCTCTTTGAAGTTGATTAATTTCAAGTTGATATGTTTTTGCGGTGCAGTTTCTTCTGCAAACTCGCGGATAATTTCCAGCACGTCAAAGTCAATATACACTGTATGTTGAGCGTCCATAATGACATTGGAATTTTTTTTCAGCCTTGACAAAGTTTTCATAATTGTAGCCTTTTTCAGGAAAGAAACTTCTTCGGACATCATCAAGTAAATGTACTCTTTTTCGTCGATAGTTACACGGCTAACTGTATAGCAGAACTTCATATTTCCTCTGAGAATGAAGTAGATAGCTACCATAATTCCAATAGCTACACCTCGCAGCAAGTCAAATTCCAGAATGGCAAGAATGGTAGCTACGAAAGGTATCCATTGGTGCTTGCTCTGGCGCAATTTTTTTATGAAAAAAGCAGGATTGCAAAGATTGTAGCCCGTCAGCGCCAAAATCGCTCCAAGACAAGCCATAGGTATGGTATTCAGGAATTTAGGAATCAGTAAAACACCCAGAAACAAGAGCGTTCCATGCGTGATGGTCGTCATCTTGGTTCGCCCGCCGGCATCCAGCCCTGCTCTTGACCGTACGATAACAGAAGTAATCGGCAGCCCTCCAAAAAGTCCGCTCAGCGCATTTCCCACGCCTTGCGCAAACAATTCGCGGTTGGTAGGCGTAATCCTTTTCAACGGGTCGATTTTGTCCGTCGCACCGATAGTCAGCAAAGTTTCTACGGAAGCTACCATAGTTATGGTAAACGCTAAAACCCAGACATTTGGATTTAAAATTTGTGAAAAATCAGGAAAATTAATCACATCATGAAAAGATTTTGCTTCGCTGATAATCGGAAGCTGAACCAGTTCGGCAGGATTGAAAACAACAGTGTCATGTCTTTGAAAAACCACATAGCCTACCAAGCCTACAATAACCGCCATAACCGCTCCCGGAATGAGTTTCAACGATTTAACTTTAATCTTTCCCCAAAATATCAATACTGCCAGAGCCAGCACTCCGATTCCGAGTGCGATATGGTTTGCACCGCCTTGCACAAGGTTGGTTATCATCGCCCAAATGTAGAAACCGTAGCCCATGAGACCGTGCGGAGTCGGAATTTTGGCGAGACCGAGCATGGTCGGGAGGTTGGTCAGCACAATGGTAATCCCGATGGCGGTCAGCATTCCTTCAATCACGGTGGAAGGAATATAATAGGCAATACCGCCTGCTTTTACAATCCCCAAAAGGATTTGGAAAATTCCCGCAATCAAAATTGCCAGTGCGACGGTTGGGAAACCGAAACTTGCGATGCTTGTGGCAACAATCGTAATCAGTCCTGCGGCAGGTCCGCTGACGCTGAGACCCGAACGGCTCAAAGTTCCGATGACGATACCTCCGATAATTCCCGAAATCATTCCCGAAAACAGCGATGCGCCCGAAGCGGCGGCAATGCCCAAACAGAGAGGAATAGCAACCAAAGCCACTACCAGCCCCGCAATGATGTCTGTTTTAAAATATTGATATTTTGATGACATTTTATATTGAAAACTTTTTTAAATGAAAGTGCAAAGTTAAAATCGTTTTTTCAATTAGGGGCAATTTTTGGCATGATAAATATCTTATTTCGTGAAATTTCGTTACAATTTTTCAACAATCTTGCATCTCAGCAATTTTCCGTTCGGAGTGCGTTCAAAATGAGGGGTATAAAAAATTCTTCTGGGTTTTTCATATTTGTTTTGATACGGGAAATGCTCAATTTTTTCTTCCAGACCGTCAATTTTTTCTCCTTCAACGATTAAAATCACTTTTTCTCCGAGCAAATCATCTTTTTCGGAAGATATGATAAACTCTTGATGAATAACAGGCTTTAACTGTTTTTCGACTTTTTCGGGAAAGATTTTAATTCCGCTCGAATTAATCACGTTGTCAATTCTTCCAAGCCACTCAAACTCGTTGTCAGAGAGTATTTTTACCAAATCGTTCGTGATGATTTCTTCTCCTAAATCCAAAAACAGAGGCTGAACGCACAGGCAACCGCGCTCATCGGTGCGGATTTTCGTATCAGGCAACAGTCGGAACGGATTTTCTCCGCCGCCCGAAATTTTTTTCAACGCAATATGCGAAACGGTTTCTGTCATAGCAAAAGACTCGTAAATATCTGTCGGAATGTGTTTTAACTTTTCGGCAAGAGGAAGCGCCACCTGCGCTCCGCCGATGATGAGTTTCTGCACTTGATGAAGCCTGTCGAGCGAGTTTTCGACCTGCATGGGCACCATGGAGGAGAAGGCAATGTCTTGATTAATTCCTTCCAATGGACGAGATGCAGGTTTGATGCACATCAATTTGAGCCTCCAAACAATAGCACGTACAAGCATCATCTTTCCGGCGATGTATCGGGCGGGCATGCAGAGTAGAGCAGTATCACCTGTTTTGAGGTTTAGAAATCTGCCGGTCATCAAGGCGCTCTGCCTCATGGCGGATTTTTTTCGTTCGATTTTTTTAGGTGTTCCTGTTGAGCCGGAAGTCTGTGTAATCACCACTTCCGAAGTAGAATACCATTCTTTCAGAAAATCAACAATTTCTTTCTGCCAACTTTCTTCCTGTGGGATTTGGCTTATATTGATTGGAGTTGAGAAGTTTAAGGTAAGCATCATAATTTATGTTATAGAGATAAATTGTAAGATGACTCTATAGATGGGCTTTCAGTTCTGCACCTTCAATATCGGGTGAGGCAAAATTATTTTCGGAAATATCCAACAATGTTTCCAAAGTATAACCACTTCCGGTTGTACCTTTACGCATTGTCGGAACAAAATCCAATGCTTTTATTTCCTTAAATTTATTTGCAAATTCTTGTATTGTCACGAATCAAATTCTGATTTGTTTGCACAAAGATAACAAAAAAATCATCTATCACCAATAATCATAGCTGCAAATTGAAAATTAAAAATGTATAATGAAACCCATAATCCCCGTATTTTTTTATCTTTGCAAATAAATAAAAAGTAATAATATGAAAATTTTTAAAATCTTTGTTGCTATTGTGTTGATAATGCTATTTGTTGTGAGTTGCAAGAGTACCGGTATGCGAGCGCTTACGAAAGGCGATTATTATACAGCCTGTATTCAGGCAATTGAAAAATTGCGTTCGTCGCCCGACAATGCCAAAGCGTCTGCTGCGTTGTCAAAAGCCTATCCGTTGGCTGTAAATTATACGGAAAAAGAAACCGAGCGTTTGTTGGCATCATCGTCAACCAATAATCGTTATCAGAAAATTTTTGATTTATACAGTAAGATAAATAACATTGCTGTGCAAATATCACGCTGTCCGTCGGCTCTGAATATTATACCAAATGCCAATTATTACAGTTCACAACTTGAATCGTCGCGTAATATGGCAGCCGAAGAAAGTTATCAACTTGCCGAAGAAAGCCTTCGCAAGGGAACTCGCGCAACAGCAAAACAGGCTTATCTGCAATATCAAAAAACAAATGCTATAATTGCAGGATATAAGGATGTTGCGAGTAAATTGCAAGAATCAAAATGGCAAGCAACATTGAAAGTTGTGTTGGAACAAAGCCCCGTAGAAGGCAAATATAAGGTAAGCGCCGATTTTTTTCAGAATAAGGTTTTTGAATATTTTTCGACCAATATACGAAATGAATATATACAAGTATTTTCGCCCGAAGAAGCCGAAAATATGAAACTAAATCCCGACCAGATAATTCAATTACGTTTTTTAGATTTTGTTGTAGGTCAAGTACGTGAAAGCAGCGATACTTATGAGGTTAAACAAGATAGCGTGAAAACAGGCACATACAAAGATCGCAAAGGCGTAACACGCGATGTGTATGGTACGGTAAAAGCAAAATTGACAATACGAAAAATAGAAGTTTCATCAACCGGTATTCTTGATGCTTTTATAGTTGATTATAAGACAAATACAATTCTTTCGCAGCAACGTTTCCCCGGTACTTATGTGTGGACAGACTCATACGCATCGTTTAATGGCGACGAACGCGCTTTAAGTAAAAAAGAATTAGACCTTTGTAAACGCGCATCATTATCTACTCCGCCGCCGGCACAAGAAATGTTTGTACAATTTACAGTTCCCATATACAGTAATCTGACCCGATTTATACAGAATTATTATCGTAATTATTAGTATGGCATTTACTGGAAGTTAGAGAAGGTTTATCCTACTCGTTCAACGGAATTACTGTTCAACCGACCGTCATATCTCGGTATATGCTTTTCGATATTTGGAATTTCGTTAGATTTTCCGCCTCTGTATTTAATTAATGATTTCATAGATGTTGCTTTTACTATAATTTAATATCATTTTCTCTGTTGTTCTCAAAATTTCCCAAGAAATACTGCCTTTACCTGCCAACAAGTTAGTATAATAGGATAGTTGTATGTTATTTTCTTCGCTCATGTTTTTACACAATATATGGAGGCTGATTATTTATAAAGACAAATTTACAAAAATCAACTTATCATGAGATTGAATACTCACCTTTTTCACGGATTATAAAACAACTTTTCTCCCCGCACTTCCAATTTTGTCGGGAAGTTATTGATATACAGGCTTCCTGTGCCGAGACCTTGCGGCATCTGCGTGCGCAGAACCGCTGTCCATTGGGCAATGGCGTTCAGTCCGATGTTGGATTCCAGCGCGGAAGTAATCCACCAGCCGATACTTTGCCGTTCGGCGCAATCAATCCATTCCTGCGAACCGCGCCAACCCCCGACCAGCGAAGGTTTTAGAATAATATACTGAGGATTAATCTCTTGCAGTAATTTTTCTTTTTCTTCGAGATGAAATTTACCGATGAGTTCTTCGTCCAAAGCAATAGGAACAGGCGTATTTTTGCATAAATCAGCCATTTGCGATTCCTGATGAGCCTTGATAGGCTGTTCTATCGAATGGATTTCCAGTTCTGCCAGCTGTTCTAAAATTTTTGGAGCTTGTCCATAAGAGAACCCGCCGTTGGCATCCACCCGCAATTCCAGTTGTGAAGCAGGAAACTCCGTGCGCAACTGTTTCAAAATCTGATATTCTCCGTCCCAGTTTGTGCCTATTTTCAACTTGATGCAGGTAAATTTTTGCGCCAATTTCTGCTGAATCTGTTCCCGCATATATTCCGGTGTTCCCATCCAAATCAAGCCGTTGATGAGGATTCCGTGTTTTCCTTCGGTAAAATCGGAAGAGAAATAAAAATCTTTTTGTTGGTTTTTCAATTGTTTGAAAACCTGCTCAATCCCGAACTGAATGGAGGGAAATTTTCGGCAAGCTTCCCAAAGAAAATCCTTTCCTTTTTCGATGTTCTCGCAAACCCATTGAAGCTGAGCCTCATATCCCGCTTCGGGGTCGGCGCTCAGCCCTTTAAAAAAACCACATTCGCCTGTGTATTCGTTATTTTCCTGTTGAATTTTAAGAAGATAAGTCAGTTTGGAAGCCATAGTTTCCCGCGAAGTAGCGGCAGGGCGTTTAAATTCCAAAAGGCAGGGGTGAAAACTTGCTTTCATTTTGCAAAAATACTGATAAAAATCAAGTATGAAAAACCGGAAAGATGGCAAATTAATGTGTAACTTTGTGGCGTATCATAAAAACAAAAAATTATGAATAAAACTTTACTAAAAACTTTATTTTTCGGGCTGATGATTTCATCGTTAAATGCCCAAATCCCTACGGGATACTACGATAACGCCACAGGCACGGGTTACGCTTTGAAAACGCAACTGTACAACATTATCAAGGTTCACTCAACCATCGGTTATGCCGGTTTGTGGACTCTCTACAAAACAGGAGATGCGTGGAAAGACAACTATTACGACCACGACCAAACGGTGCTCGACATTTATTCCGAAAATCCCGACGGGCCTGACCCTTATAACTTTACCTTAGGAGTTAATCAATGCGGAAATTATAACGGTGAGGGCGACTGTTACAACAGAGAACACTTGATTCCTCAATCCATTTTTAATTCTTCAAATCCTATGTATAGCGATGCTTTCCACATCTGGCCTACGGACGGAAAAGTGAACGGCATGAGAAGCAATTATCCCTTTGGACGTGTGGGGTCGGTTTCATGGACGTCCCAAAACGGTTCAAAATTGGGAAGCAATGACAATTCGGGTTATTCCCAAGGCTACATAGGTACAGTTTTCGAGCCGATTGAGGAGTTTAAAGGAGACATTGCGCGCGCATATTTCTATTTCGCCACCTGTTACGAAGGAACTGACCATAGCGATTGGAAGCCTTATGAAATGTTCAATTACAGCAATGTGCATCAATTTTTTACCGATGCTTTCAAGAATATTCTTTTGAAGTGGCATCAAGCGGATCCGGTAGGTCCGCGCGAACAAGCGATTAACAATGCTATTTATGCGGCTCAGAACAACCGCAATCCGTTTATCGACCACCCCGATTGGGTCAATGTGATTTGGGGCTACCCGCTTGCCACCGACGATTTTGAATATCAGGCGAGAGATTTTCTGCAAATCTATCCAACGTCGTTATCTGTAAACCAAACGGTGCATATTCAGTCCAAAGATTTGAAAGCGCAAATCAAGAAAGTGCTGGTTTTCAATCTGAACGGTATTTTGGTGCAGTCGTTCGACAACGCCGCCAACCAACCGGAAGTACAGATACCTTTTTATCAATCAGGAATCTACATCATTAAAGTTTTAGGAAACGACTTTGAAGTAAACCGAAAGGTTGTCGTAAAATAGAAACAACACAATTTTCAGTTAAATATTAATAAAACTCATGCGTTTGAAATGCGTGAGTTTTTTATTTAAAACAATTCCCGAATTGTGTAAACCGCTTGTCGGCAGTAATTCGTAATTTTGAACCATCAAAAAACAAAAAAGATGAAAGAATTAAAATTTAAAACCAGTATAGACTGTGGAGGTTGCGTAAACGCTGTAACGCCTTTCCTGAACAAGGTTGAGAACATTAAAAACTGGAAAGCAGATACACTCCACCCTGACAAAATCCTGACCGTAGAAACCGACGGCACAGAAGAAGAAATCGTCAATGCCGTGAAAAAAGCAGGATTTAATATTGAAGCAGTAGCAAATTAAGAGAGGCTTGCGATTATTTTAATCG
>JAITOP010000354.1 GCA_031289895.1 Prevotellaceae bacterium | reverse complement strand
GAGCAATAAATATTTTTTCGCCTTCAATTTTTCTTGCTTCGGCATACATCAAATTCATACGATAATTTTCGTCCAAATCTGCACTGTCATTTTTTACCACAGTTACTTTTGGATATTGCGAAGCAATATCCAAACTTCCATCGATGGAAGTTTGGTCGGCAATAATGATGTGGTCAGCCCACAGGGAAGTTGCCTGCAAAAAAGCATTAAGTATCCACGCTTCGTTGCGGACAGGCGTGAGACAGATTAGTTTAGGTTTTGTGTTCATTTTATATATTCCGATTTATTAACAACCATTTCCAAACAGGAATAACCTTTATCTTGAAATGATTGTCTTTTATAGTTTGTTCTGTATCCTCTTTTTGTCATAAAACTATATTTTTAAGCATTATTTTCTTTTTATTGCACAAAAAACCTTTTTTTTGTGCAGTACGGATTTTTTTATTGCAAAAGTATAATTTTTATTCCGAATATGCAAAAACTTTTTTCATCCCCCACGCTTCGTTGCGGACAGGAGAGCATTACGTTGAGGAGAGGTTTTCTATCCCCTCTTGTAGATATTTTCTCTCATTATTTAACTAAATGTCATTATTTATTATATTTTGGAGGTAAAATTATCCAATAAAATTTATTATGTATATCCGTATATGTGCCCAAATATTGCTATAAGTAACTGATTCACTGTATTTTAATGCAAAAAATCAAAACTGCGCTAATTATCTGTATATCAGCAATATAAGTGCCATTTTAGGTATATTTACGGGTACTCATTAAATTTATTTAATAATTCAGTCCAAATGCCCAAAGCGGCAAAACATTGTGATAGCCATATTCAATATCATCTTTCACGATGTAAGCGTTTTTCAGTCCTTCAATCTGTTTTTGTGTTTTGCTTTTTCCGCCGACTTCAAAAGTTAAATTATTGATATTAAAATCGCCTTTTTCGTAACGGTAAACTTTGTTATTGACTTTCATTTGATTAAAGAAAAATGTTTCGCGCAGATTTCCGGCATCAGGTTCTTTTTCCGAAAGGCAATAGGCGAGATTTGTATTTTCCAAATACACTTTTTCCACTTTTCCGACAAGCAAAAAACTCTCGGTTTTTTCGCGCAGTTGGGCAATCATTCCCGCCCTTTCTGTATAATAAAAATAGTCGGCAATATTGTTTTTGCTCGCCTCAATCAGTTTTGCCAAACCCGTAAAGTTTGGTTTGAACGGCACACTGTCGGCTATAATCATCAGCAATTTCAATAATTTTCTGCCTGTTGCCACATTCATATTCGCATACGCGGGAATATCACTTTCCATCGTTTGAGCAACAATTTGCTGTAAATGAGCAAAATAATCTTTGTCTTGTCCAAACGGATAATATCCTCTCTGCAAATAATCCTTGAAATATTTGAGCGGGTAACCGATAATCTCTTTCAAGTCGTTGCTTTTGCGGGCAAGAATTTCTTCCAACGACAAAGCAGGCACAGAAATTTCGTGAAACATTTGCAAATATTCACGGAACGAAAGCCCCTGCAAATGTGTAACCAGCGCACGCCGACTCAAATCTGCCCAACCTTTCAAAATATCTAAAACCGAAGAGCCGCTAAAAACTATTTTCATATCAGGATAATTGTCGTACAAATTTTTCAAAGTGCGCGACCACAGCGGATATTTGTGAATTTCGTCGATAAACAGATATTTTCCGCCGTTTTTATGAAATTCATCAGCCATTTCGTGCAAGGTGTGATTTGCAAAATACACATTGTCCATCGAAACATACAAAGTATCGTCAATGCTGTGATTTTCCTTTATATGTTGAAGAATAAGCGTAGTTTTTCCCACACCACGCCCTCCGATAATGCCGAACATCCTGTTTGTCCAGTCAATTTTCGGTAGCAGATAACGCTTAAAATCCAAATTGGCTTTGCGTAAATCGTCTTCAAATTTTTGATATAATGCTTTCATATTCATATTTTTTTTGCAAAGATACAAAAAATATCCCTGTCACAGTGCTTTTTTTTCAAAAATTTTCCCTCTTTGAGTGCGTAATTTTCCAACTTGCTAATAATCAATTATTTATGCTATGAGTAGAGGTTTGTTCATTTCTTCAATAAATATAAAACAATATATTTTGCTATTTTTTTGTAATACTTCAATGGCAAAAACGGTGTTCGTTTTATGCGTTCAAAAGCCAGACGAAATCCTTTCTTGTATTCTTTATTTGCCAACAAAGTCAGTTCTGATATCCACGATTGGTTCCATAGATGCACGCCATAAGTGTTTTTGGTGCAAAACTTGTCTATTTCCCACAATTCAAATTTTTGCGTATAGTGTATCGGATAAAAATATTCCGTAGGATATAATGCAATGACTTGATACTGCGCAGTATCAAGCCCGCGAAGCGGGCTTGCAGCAACTGCTAACTCCTGATATTTATCTTCTTCCTTAAACCCTTTTTCTGCAAGCATTTTTGTTAAAATATGAGTAATAATAGGCGGACTGACAACATTAAATTTTATGGAATCATAATAATCCAAACACGTTTTATTAAACAAATGTTCTTTTTTACATCCGATAATTCCTAAAGCAACACTATATTTGTCTTGCAGACCTGTAAAAAACGAATGATTTAAGAAATTGTCCAATGGTTTTTTGAGCAACATATCGGTATCCATATAAATGCCGCCTTCGTGGTAAAGAGCGTAAAAACGCACATAGTCAGCCACAAAAGCATACTTGCGATGTTTGTATGCTTCTTTAATCCAAGCAATGTTCATCGGTGTATTTTCTTCGTTCCAGCATTTGATTTCGTAATCGGGACAAAATTTTTCCCACGATTCAATGCACATTTTAATTTCTGGCGAAAATTCGCCTCTGCCATACCAGCAGTAATGGATTATTTTTTGTATCATTTTCTATTAAATATTTTTCGTTTTAGCAACCTCAAAGGTCTCAATATGAAAACAGGTAATAAAGACAAAAAAATCATCAACAATGGATTCACATAAACAAAACTATCTTTCAAATTCATATATGTTGATAGTATTTTTCTGTCAAAAGATTTGATTTTCTTATAAAACATTATTTTTTTTCTCAAAGGCAAATACAAAACAGATTTTTTCTGACCTATAAGTTGATACATATAAGACTCTCGCATTTCGTATGCAAATGGATATTCTTTATATTTTTCAATTAGCTCCATACACTGCACACAATAACAAACTCTATCTGCCATCTTTCTACCGTTACTTAAGGGGACTTCTAATAATTCATTTTCATACAGAGCCGAAGTCCGAATAAAAACTCCACCGAAAAATCAATGCAAAGTTAAATCAATAAAATGAGAAAAACAATATTTTTTTTCACTT
>JAITOP010000114.1 GCA_031289895.1 Prevotellaceae bacterium | reverse complement strand
TCATATATGATAACCAAAGTGCAAAGATAATAATAAATCTTTGTTATCAAATATGATAATAAAAATTTTTATGAAAAAAGATTTGGTATTAATCGAAATTGGAATGAAAATCAGAAAATTAAGAGAAGAAAAAAATATTAGTCAGCAAGATTTGGCGGCTGCCTGCAATTTTGAAAAATCAAATATGTCGAGACTTGAAGCCGGCAGAACAAATCCCACCATAGGCACACTACTAAAAATATGCGAAGCCTTAGATGTTAAATTATCGGATTTGATAAACTTTGAATAATATTGAGTACCTTTGCAAATAATAATGGTTAATTATTAGTGATTAGTGATTAATGGTTAGTGATTAATGGTTAGTGATTAACAAATAAAAAATCAAAAAATGCCACAATCTAATTTTGTAGATTATGTAAAAATGTTTTTGCACTCGGGCAATGGCGGTGCAGGCTCGGTACATTTGCACCGCGAAAAATATGTTGCCAAAGGCGGTCCCGACGGCGGTAACGGCGGTAGCGGCGGCAGTATAGTTTTGCGCGGCAATAAACAATATTGGACTCTGATACATTTGCGTTTTCAGCGTCATATTATTGCCGAAAACGGCGAAAACGGCAGCGGCACTTTAAGTACAGGCGCTAACGGAAAAGATATAATTATTGACGTTCCGCTTGGAACTATCGCAAAAGACGCAGAAACATTAGAAACTTTGTGCGAAATTACCGACGACGGCGAACAAAAAATACTGCTCAAAGGCGGACGCGGCGGAATGGGAAACGCTTTTTTCAAATCGGCTACAAACCAAACACCACGCTACGCACAGCCCGGCGAAGATGGCAATGAAGGCTGGTATATTCTCGAACTTAAATTGCTGGCTGATGTCGGTTTGGTGGGATTCCCAAATGCAGGAAAATCAACGTTATTGTCGGTAATATCGGCAGCAAAACCCAAAATTGCCGACTATGCTTTTACAACGCTCGAACCTAATTTGGGCATTGTATCGTACAGAGATGGAAAATCGTTTGTTGTGGCTGATATTCCCGGAATAATTGAAGGCGCGCACGAGGGAAAAGGTCTCGGCTTGCGATTTTTGCGCCACATAGAACGCAATTCAATGCTGCTTTTTATGATTCCTGCCGACAGCGACGATATTAATAACGAATACAAAATTTTGCTCAACGAGCTGAAACAATATAATCCCGAATTGCTTGATAAAAAACGCGCACTCGCAATAACCAAAAGCGATATGCTCGACAATGAACTTATATCTGAACTGCGAAAAGATTTGCCCGATGTTCCGTATCTTTTCATTTCGTCGGTTGCCGATAAAGGCATCACCGAACTTAAAGATTTACTCTGGAAAGAGCTTAATAATTTGTGATTAAAGTATAAAGTTTTTAAAGTTATAAAGTTTTTAAAGTTCGTAAAGTTTTTAAAGATTATAAATATTTTTAAATTATAAATCAAAAAAATCTGCGTAAATCTGTAACATCTGCGTTATCTGTGTGCTTATTCAAATCAACAATTAAACAAAAAAACAAATCAACAACAAAACAAATCAACAAAAAACAAATCAACAAATCAACAAAAAAAAAGAAGCGTTAATTAAAACGCCTCTTTTCACATTATTAATCCAATTAAATATAAAAAATCGTTGAAAAACGATTGTTTTTTATGCTTTTCTATTTTTCTTCGGTAACTGTTGTTTTTACTTCTTTTACTTCGGTTTCTGTTGTTTCTTTTCCCAGATAACTTGGAAGTTCCATGCCTGCCATTTTAAATAAATCGTTTAGTGGAGGCACGGCGTTCATCAGTCCCGAAATGAAGTTGGCAGTGGCGGTTTTTTCGCCTTTTGCATTGCTGTCCCACACGGTTATTTTATCTATTTTGATGTTTTTAATTGCCTCAACCTGTGTTTTTATGAGTTCGGGAAGTTTTTCGGCAATCAGGTAGGTAACGGCATTTTTAGAATCGCCGCCGGCAGCAATAACCAATTGTTTATAACCGTTGGCTTGTTTCGATAGTATTTCGTAAATACCTTTTCCTTCGGCTTCCATTTTAACAAAGATGGCATCGGCTTCGCCTTTTGCTTTTCGGCGAATTGTTTCGGCTTCGGCTTCGGCATCAATGATTGCTTTTTCTTTGTCAATTTCGGCGCTTACTATTATGTTTGCCTGTTGTGTTGCTTTTTCTCTTTCGGCGCGCGAAATTTCGGCTAAACGTTCGGCTGTATATGCTTCTCCCAAGGCGTTTGCCTGTTGCACTTTTTCTGCCGATACGGCTTTTTTCGTAGCTTCAGCCTCGCGTTCGCGCCGTTCTGAATCTGAGTTGGCGATTATTATTTTCGATTGATTTTCGCCCGATACGGCTGTGGCGTTTGCTTCGGCTGTGCGAATACGTGTGTCTCTCATCGTTTCGGCAATGCGGATATCTTTATCTCTGTTTGCTTCGGCTTTTCCTATTTCGCCAAAACGTTCTTGTTCGGCAACGCTCTTTTTTGCTTCGTTTATTGCTTTTGCTGCCGCTTCTTTTCCCAATGCTTCAATATATCCCGATTCATCGCGAATATCGGTAACGTTTACATTGATAAGTTTCAAGCCTATTTTTCGCATTTCCTGTTCAACGTTTTGGCTTACGTTAATCAAAAATTTATCTCTGTCGGCATTTATTTCTTCAATGTCCATTGTGGCGATAACCAAACGCAGTTGTCCGAAAAGAATGTCTTTTGCTATTTCCTGAACTTTCTCCATCGGCAATCCCAGCAAGCGTTCTGCTGCATTGGTCATGTTTTCGGGTTCGGTAGAAATTCCTACTGTAAACCGGCAAGGTACATCTATGCGGATGTTTTGTTTGCTCAACGCATTTGTGAGATTACATTCTATCGAAACGGGCGTTAAATCTAAAAAAGCGTAACTTTGAAATACAGGCCAAATAAACGCTGCACCGCCATGAATACATTTTGCCGAGCTGTTTCCGCCGCTTTTATTGCGTCCTGTTCTTCCGTAAACAACCAATATTTTGTCGGACGGACAACGTTTGTATCGGCTGAGTATTGATGCAAAAGTTATAAAAAAAATCGCAACAATAATGATTATTAATAGTCCTGCTTCCATTTCCATGATATTATAATTTTAAAATTAATACTATATTTTTTCTACTAAAACAATATTTTCGTCTATAACTTTTATAATTTTCACAATATTTCCTGTTTTCAGCGCATCGCCTTTGGTTACGGCATCATATTCTCTTATGCTTTTTTGCACGCTTACCTGTATTTTTCCCATGCCTTCTTCGTGTGCCGGAATGGGAAAATAAACCGTTGCCGTAAGTCCTATTGTTTGTTTTGCATAGATGTTTCCTTCCTGCGTCATTCTGCTTAGTGCGTAAAAAATAAGCATAACTCCGCCAACAATAAATACGCCGATTATTGTTGATAGCACAACCAGCCCAACCTGACTTGTAATAGACTTAGAAAAAAGGATATACGACCAACTGAATCCTAAAAAGAAATTAATAAAATTTCGGAATGTGAACAATTGAAACGGCATATCGTGGTCGCCGCTCATTGAAGTGTCTGCAACATCTCCCGAAAAATCGGCGTGCGAATCCATACCGATAAATGTCATTATCATTTGAATGATAAAAATAAGGCTTGTTGCAATTGCTATACACCATACAACTTGCTGCATCCCCGACATTGAGAGCCACCATGTTTCCATAAACTGTAATTTTAATATGATTACAAAAATATTAATTGTACAAAGATAATATTTTTTTGTTGATTTAATATTTTTTTATTGTTTTTTGTTTTTTGTTGATTTGTTGATTTGTTTTTTTTTGATTTGAGATAAGCACACAGATAAAAATAATAGTGGTTAATGATTAATGATTAGTGATTAATAGCCACGAATTTACACGAATAAGGGAAAATGTGATTAATGTGATTAATGTGAAAATGTGATTAATACGACCAGCGACTAAATACTAACGACTAAATACCAACGACCAACGACTAACGACTAAATACCAACGACCAATTACCAAATTACCAAAAAACCCGCCAATATGTCATTTACTGACGTGTAATGTTTGTCGGTTTCTAAAAAAAACTGTACTTTTGTCAGAAATTTACATTGGCATACTTTATGATATTAAAGTTTATTGAAAAAAAATTAATTGAAATATTAATCAAATATATTAATCAAATAAAAAAATAAAATTGACTATGAGCAAACAAATTAACATTAAACCACTTGCAGACAGAGTGGTAGTTGAACCAAAAGCAGCCGAAGAAAAAACGGCAAGCGGAATTTATATTCCCGATACGGCAAAAGAAAAACCACAACGCGGAATAATTGTAGCGGTAGGTAGCGGCACAAAAGATGTGACGATGGAAGTAAAAGCAGGCGACGAAGTTCTTTACGGCAAATACGCCGGCACAGAACTTAGTATCGACGGAGTTGAGTATCTTATTATGAAACAAAACGATATATTGGCGATTGTTTAATATTTAAAGATTTCAAAAATTAAAAATTTAAAACAGTATTTAGTATTAACAAATTAAAAAATCAAAAAAAACAGAATATGGCAAAAGAAATAAAATTTAATATCGAGGCGCGTAACCTTTTGAAAGAAGGTGTAGATATGCTTGCAAATGCAGTAAAAGTTACGTTAGGTCCAAAAGGACGAAATGTTGTTATTGATAAAAAATACGGTGCTCCGCAAATTACCAAAGATGGAGTAACCGTAGCAAAAGAAATAGAATCAGACGACCGTTTTACAAATATGGGCGCGCAAATGGTTAGAGAAGTGGCATCGAAAACGGCTGATTTGGCAGGCGATGGCACAACAACAGCAACCGTTTTGGCACAATCAATAATCACTGTTGGTTTGAAAAACGTTACGGCAGGCGCAAATCCAATGGACTTGAAACGCGGAATTGATAAAGCCGTTGTTGCGGTTATTGAAAATCTGAAACAACAAAGTCAGGAAGTTGGCAACAATATCGAAAAAATTGAGCAAGTTGCAACAGTATCGTCAAACAATGATACAACAATAGGAAAACTTATTGCCGAAGCGTTCAGCAAAGTGAAAAAAGAAGGCGTTATAACAGTTGAAGAAGCCAAAACGACAGACACAACAGTAGAAATTGTTGAAGGAATGCAATTTGACAGAGGATATATTTCAGCATATTTCATTACAAATCCTGAAAAAATGGAAACCGTTCTCGAAAATCCTTATATCTTGTTGACAGATAAGAAGATTTCGACAATGAAAGACTTTCTTCCTGTGCTTGAGCCGATTGCACAAAACGGACGCTCGTTGCTTATCATTGCCGAAGATGTTGATGGCGAGGCTCTCACGACATTGGTACTTAACAAACTTCGCGGAACAATCAAAGTTGCAGCAATAAAAGCACCCGGTTTCGGTGATCGCCGCAAAGCAATGCTCGAAGATATTGCAATACTTACAGGTGGCACGGTTGTCAGCGAAGAACGCGGACTGAAACTTGAATCGGCAACCGTTGATATGCTCGGCTCGTGCGAAAAAGTAAGTATCGACAAAGAAAATACAACCATAGTAAACGGAAGCGGCAAAAAAGAAGAAATTGTAAAACGAGTTGAACAAATTCGTACCGAAATATCGCTTACAACGTCAGATTACGACCGCGAAAAACTTCAGGAACGTCTTGCAAAAATGTCGGGTGGCGTTGCAGTTCTTTATGTTGGCGCAGCAAGCGAAGTAGAAATGAAAGAAAAGAAAGACCGCGTTGACGATGCTTTAAGCGCAACACGCGCAGCAGCCGAAGAAGGAATTGTTGCAGGCGGTGGCGTTGCATATATTCGCGCAATTTCTGCACTCGAAAAACTAACCGGCGCAAACGAAGATGAAAATACAGGTATTCAGATTATTAAACGCGCAATTGAAGAACCATTACGCATAATTGCCGAAAATGCAGGCGTTGAAGGCTCTATCGCAATACAAAAAGTGAAAGAAGGCAAAGGTAATTTCGGTTACAACGCAGGCACAAACGTTTACGAAGACCTTTACGAAGCCGGAGTTATTGACCCTACAAAAGTTGCCCGCGTAGCATTAGAAAACGCCGCATCTGTTGCAGGAATGTTTTTGACAACCGAATGTATTTTGGCAGAAAAAAAAGAAGAAAACCCAATGCCAATGGGCGGTGGCGCTCCCGGAATGGGCGGCATGGGTGGAATGATGTAAAAATCATAAACATAAATAATAATTAAAAGCCTTGGAAACGAGGCTTTTTTTAATTAAGAATTAAAAATTAAAAATTAAGAATTAGTGCTGGTGCGTTAATAATTAGAAATTTTTTAACAATTCATATTTGTAGTTTTTATTTATTTGATTATAAAATGATTATAAAATCATTAAAGAGAGAATCTATTGAAAATGAATTATTTTTTGATTCTTTCAAATCAAAAAATCAATTTTAACAAATAAATATTTGTAAATCAATTAATTATAATGAAATATTAAAAGTTAACGCACCACTACTAATTAAGAATTAAGAAGGTTTGTGAATAAAAAAATCAGTAGGATTTATACTTCACACGGTTTAATTCTGCGTTTCGTCATTGCGAACGAAGTGAAGCAATCCAGAGTAAATAAGCAAATTGCCGGATTGCTTCGGGCTATGCCCTCGCAATGACGAACACCGCGCGAAGTATAAATGTGCATAA
>JAITOP010000311.1 GCA_031289895.1 Prevotellaceae bacterium | reverse complement strand
AACTCTTAATTCTTAATTTTTAATTTTTAATTCTTAATTTTTACTGTCATACAATTCAAATGCAGCCTGAAAGTTTGTAAGTTCGGGATTTTTTTCGCGCATATATTTTTCTTTGTCCGAATCGGTATAAAGTTTAGGAGCAGTAACTTTGTCGCCGTTTTCGTCAACTCTTATTTCTAATTTTATGCTCGAATTTTTTAATTCTTTTTGCAAATAAACACAAATATTTTTTGCAATTCCTTTGTCTTCAAGCCAAGTTTTCTGTATTATTTGCTGAACATTGAAAATTATAGTATTTTCAGTTTCTATGACAGGTTTTGTTGATTGAATTGCACCCGCTACTCGTGGTTGTTTTTCTGCAAAACTTTCTGCGCAATTATTCCATGCGGTTAATAATTGCTCGGCGGTAAAATCTTCGTTTGTCGTATTATAATTTGTTTCGGGTTCGGCGACTTTTTTATCATTGTTTATTGATGCCATTAAATTGTCGAAACCCTTTATTGATGTGGTTTCGGGACGTGCTGCAACTGTTGATTTTTCGCTTGTTTCTTCTGTCTTGATATTATCTTTTACTATGTTTTCCGCCTGATTTTCTTGTTTTGTTGTTTGCGGCGGATTAGTTTCCGTCTTGATATTTTCGCTGCTTTCAACAATTTTCACAACCTGTTCCACTTTACGTGAAGTAGTTACACTCGACAGTTTGCACAGCGCAAGTTCTATATGCAAACGCTGATTTGAACTTGTTTTATATCCGACATCGCAACTATTTGTGATGTCCATTGCTGCAAACAAAAAATTCACATCGCAAATTTCCGATTGCCTTCGGTACGATTCTGCAATTGCTGCGCCAACTTCGAGCAATGCCGTTGTTCGCGTATCTTTACAAACAAGCAAATCGCGAAAATGTGAATTTAATCCTCTGACAAAATGCTGAGCATCAAATCCTTTTGTAAGAATTTCATCAAAAATAGTGAGAGCCGTACAATAATCGCCTGCAATAAAAGCCTCAGTAAGTTTGAAATAATATTCATAATCAAGTACATTCAGATTTTCTATAACTTTTGCATAAGTGATATTTGTTCCGCAAAACGATACAACTTGGTCGAATATCGACAAGGCATCACGCATCGAGCCATCTGCTTTTTGAGCAATAATATGCAATGCTTCGGGTTCGTAAGTTATACCTTCGTTTTTCGCAATTTTTTCGATATACGCAACAGCATCTTCAATACGAATACGGCTGAAATCGTAAATCTGACAGCGTGAAAGAATTGTCGGAATTATTTTATGTTTTTCTGTTGTTGCAAGAATAAATACGGCGTGAGCAGGCGGTTCTTCAAGCGTTTTCAGAAAAGCATTAAACGCTGCTGCCGACAACATGTGAACTTCATCGATAATATATACGCTGTATCTGCCTATTTGCGGCGGAACTCGCACTTGGTCTATCAAGTTGCGAATATCCTCAACCGAATTGTTGGACGCAGCATCAAGTTCATGAATATTATATGAGCGATTTTCGGCAAATGCTTTACACGATTCACATTCGCCGCATGCATCCCCATTTTCATCGGGATTAAAGCAGTTGATTGTTTTGGCGAAGATACGCGCACAGGTTGTTTTTCCAACTCCGCGCGGTCCACAAAATAAATAAGCGTGCGCCAATTGTTTACGCTCGATTGCGTTTTTCAAAGTTTGTGCAATCGATGACTGACCTACTACCGTTGCAAATGTAAGCGGTCGATATTTTCGTGCCGAGACTATAAATTGTTCCATGATGCAAAAGTAAAAAAATAATTTATAATTGACAATTCTTTTTTTGGTAATCGGTATTTGGTATTTAGTCGTTGGTCGTTGGTATTTAGTCGTTGGTACTTAGGCGGATGTTGAAGAAGTATAAAACGCAACAATTTTACGTGGCATGGTTTTGTGTAAAAGTGCTATCTCTTTTTATTTTTTTGCTTCTTTTTATTCTCCCACAAAGGACACAAGGAAAATATTAATTCTGAATATTTTTATAAAAAATTATTTGTGGATTTTTTGCCTTTGTGGATATTAAATTTACGTACAAAAATAAACATAAAATCTTTACATTTTATCATTTTTTAACCGCAAAGTCCAACCAAGTACCAACGACCAACGACTAAATACCAACGACTAAATACCAACGACTAAATACCAACGACCAAATACCAACGACTAAATACCAACGACCAAATACCAATGACCAAATACCCATTTTAAAAATATTAATTACATTTGTGAATGATTTTGCAAATTGACAATATAAAAGACAAAAACGACAGCGAATTGCTTTCTCTTTTTCGCAGCAGCCGCAACAGCGAATATCTGGGGCATCTTTACAATCGTTATATGCATCTTGTTTATGGCGTATGTTTGAAATATCTGCAAAACTCTGAAGATGCGCAAGATGCTGTAATGCAAATTTTTGAATTTCTGCTCGAAAAAATAAATAAATATGAAATATTAGTGTTTCGCACATGGATTTACAGCGTTGCCCGAAATCATTGTTTGCAAAAACTTCGCAAAAAAAATATTGAAATTTTAACAGATTTTGCCGATAATTTTATGGATTTTTCGGATATTACGCATCTACTTTGTGAGCAAGATGATGAAAAACAATTTGCAGCGCTTAAACAATGTATCGAAAAACTGCCAGAAACACAACGCAACTGCATAAAAATGTTTTTTTTAGACGAAAAATCGTACGCCGAAATTTCCGACGAAACAAAATATCATCTTAAAAGCGTAAAAAGTTATATACAAAACGGAAAACGTAATCTTAAAATATGTATAGAAAACAGATTGCAAAATGAGTAAAGAAACGAACATAAAATTATATCAAAATTTGCTTGATTACATAAAAGGCAAACGAAAAGGCGCGGACGCAAACCGCATCGAGCGCGAAGCAATGACCGACTCGTTTTTGTGCGATGCGATAGAAGGTATTGATACAGTTGATGATGACCACGCAAAAAATATTGAAAATTTGCACCAAAAAATTATGCGCCGCACAACAATACGAAAAAAACATCATCGTAAAATAATGATTTGGGGAACTGCGGCAAGCATAAATGCAATTTTTACATGGTCGGCAGCGGCTTGCGTGAGTTTGGGAATTGCCGGCGGACTTATTTATTTTTCAACATCAAATTCAAAAAATACGGGGACAGAATTAACAAATGGCAGCGATTTTATTTCTAAAATATACGAATCGAAAAAAGAAATTATCGAAGAAGAATTTTTGCCTGCAACCGTTGCAGAACCGCCAATGCCAAAAAATATAAAAATTTTTGAAATCGATTCAAAAGAAATTAAAATTATCGAAAAAAACACGACGACCAAAGATATTATGGATTTTGCAGAAGACAGCATTGCTGCCGAAAATCATAAAATAACACACGTAAATACCGAAAAATTAGAACCCGAAACGTATATTGACGAAAATATTCCTTTTGCCGTTGTCGAAGAATATCCGAAATTTATGGGAAAAGATGCGAATGCTTTCAAAGACTGGGTTCAGAAAAACATAAAATATCCCGACAGCGAAACTTGCGTGCAAGGCAAAGTAATATTGAGTTTTATTGTTGATAAAGATGGAAATGTAACCAATGTAAATGTGGTAAAAAAATTGACGCCCAAACAAGATGCCGAAGCCGTAAGAGTGGTTTTGTCATCGCCAAAATGGACGCCTGCAAAACAAAAAAACACACCTGTCGATTTTGAATTTACATTTTCTATTGTTTTTAATCTGAATTGAGAACAAAAAAGAAAGAAGTTATAAAGTTTTTAAAGTTATAAAGTTCATAAAGTTATAAAGTTTTTAAAGTTCATAAAGTTTATAAAGATTTTTTCAAATCAACAAAACACTTACAACTTATGACTTATGACTTACAACTTACGACTTATAACTTATAACTCAAAAACGAATATTGCAGTTTGCTTTTTTCGTCGGTGAATATTGGGCTTTGGGTTTCGAGTTTGAATTTATTTGTGTCGATTTCGGGGAAAAATACATCTGCATCAAACGGCTGGTGAACCTTTGTAATGTAGAGTTTGTCGGCAATCGGTAAAAATTGTTTGTAAATAGTTGCGCCGCCGATAATAAAATTTTCGGAATTTTCTTCGCAAATATCAATCGCATCTTGTATTGAGCCTACAACAAAAACATCTGTCATACGTATATCCAAAGTGCGTGAAATAATAATGTTTTTGCGCTTTGGCAAAGGTTTTACGGGCAACGACAACCATGTGTTTTTTCCCATAATTACCGTATGTTCGGATGTCATTTTTTTAAAATATTTTAAATCATCCGAAATGTGCCATAACAAATTGTTATTTTTGCCAATGGCATTGTTTTCGGCTACTGCTACTATTATCGAAAATGTTTTCATTTTTGTTGAAATTAAATGGCAATCGGCGCTTTTATTGCAGGATGACATTGGTAATTTATCAACTCGAAATCGGCGTATTTAAAATCAAAAATTGACTTTACATCTGCATTAATTTTCATTTTTGGAAGTTGAAAAGGACTGCGCTGCAATTGAGTTTTAACTTGTTCGATATGATTAAGATAAATGTGCGTATCGCCAAACGAATGAATAAATTCGCCAAGCTGCAAATTGCAAACCTGAGCCATCATCATTGTCAGCAAAGCGTATGACGCAATGTTAAAAGGAACGCCCAAAAACACGTCTGCGCTGCGTTGATAAAGCTGGCACGAAAGTTTTCCGGCAGCAACATAAAACTGAAATATCGCATGACACGGAGGCAAAGCCATGTTTGTCAAATCGCCCGCATTCCATGCGCAAACAATGTGTCGGCGCGAATCGGGATTGTTTTTTATTGAATTTACAACATCCGTTATTTGGTCAATACACTTACCGTCAGTAGTTTGCCACGAACGCCACTGATAACCGTAAATATGACCTAAATCGCCGTTTGCATCAGCCCATTCGTTCCAGATTGTAACTTTATTATCGTTTAAAAATTTTATGTTTGTATCGCCGTTCAAGAACCACAAAAGCTCGTAAATAATTGATTTAAGATGCACTTTTTTTGTTGTTACAAGCGGAAAACCATCGTTCAAATCAAATCGCATTTGATGCCCGAAAACGCTTAAAGTTCCAACGCCTGTACGGTCGTGTTTTTCAGCACCTTCGGTCAAAATTTTATTTAGTAAATCAAGATATATTTTCATCGTTAAAACGTGTGCGTTAATAATTGTAGTGCAAAGATATTATTTTTTATTAATGTTTTAGCCGTTTGTATAAGGTTTTTTGAGAAATAACTGTGTTTTCGTAAATTGTGTTACGCATGGTTAAACAACACAAAACGCAAATATGTGCTAAACAATAATAAGTTACCTTTGCCGCACACAGTCTGAAATATGAAAAAAAATGTTGTAATATTTATGTTAATTGTAATATCAGGAAAAATTGCGGCACAAACGGAAACGCCACAATTATCGTTGCCCGATACAAGCAAATTTATGCTTGACGTTAAACCGCAATCGCCTGTAAACATTAATTTTAATATACACAAAAATCCTTTTCCCACAACGCTTACAATACAACACGAAGACCTTTATTCATCAAAAAACGATTCGACAAAGCAAGAACTTTTGAACGAACAAAATATCAATCCCAATCTTTTATTTGTGCGTAGTGTTTATTTTTCGGGAGAGTCGCCGCTTTTTTCAGGCACAGGTAAAAATAAAGATTTTAAAAACGGCGTAAAAGCAGTCGTTCCGCTACCATTTGAAATTAAACAGGATTTTCGTCCGTTGGTGGATTCGCGTTATCAATTTAATATGTTTACGCATAAATGGGAAACAGTGATAATACCGCGCAGCCTGAAAATCGGCAAATTTACTATCGGCGGAATGGCGGGTGGCATTGGAGTTAGTACCGGCATTGGAATTTCAACCAAAGAAGAACGCCTGAAAAGAAGAGCCGAAAAACGCAAAACTTATGTGTATTGATTATCAATTACGAATTACGAAAATTGTAAAATATAATAACCTATAACTTTACGAACTTTAAAAACTTTTATATAAGTATATGACAAAAATTGAAAAATACTAAATTTCAAAGTCTTTTTCAAATAAATAATGTTATAATTAGTTAAATATTAGCTTGTTACATAGAATTTTTATCGTGTAATAATGCCCAATTGTTTTAAATTAACTACCTTTGTCCCAACTTGCAAATTAAAATCATATTCTTACACTTGTTTTTAATAAGAATAATCATAAAAACACATTTTAAAATCCCCTCATTATATATAAATTTAACACTTCGTGCAAAAAATTTTGTCCCATAATTTACATTATGTTAAGTTTTAAACACAATAATATCAGCGATATAAGTGTTTTCAATCCGTAAAAATAGATTTGTTTAAATTTGTAAGGTATTGAAAAATAAGTTACATTTGCACCCAAAGTTAACATAATGTAAATTATAAGACAAAATCTATTAAATTATTGTAAAACAAATGATTATGAAGAAAATTGTAATGTTTTCCATTCTCTGCTTACTGATTGGAGTTTCAGCGTTTGCTCAAACTAAAACGGTAACAGGTAAAATCATCGGAAACGATGATAATCTTGGAATTCCCGCGTCAGTATTGATAAAGGGAACGACTAAAGGCGTTTCAGCCGACATTGATGGTAA
>JAITOP010000302.1 GCA_031289895.1 Prevotellaceae bacterium | reverse complement strand
TATGCAATGCGGTATGTGAGCGTTCGTGTTTTTCCCGAACCTGCGCCTGCAATTATCAGCGATGCTCTGTCGATTGATGTTGCGGCGTTATATTGTATTTCGTTTAATTCGTTTTGTATGTTTGCCAATGCTATAAAGTTATAAAGTTTGTAAAGTATAAAGTATAAAGTTTGTAAAGTTTGTAAAGTATAAAGTTATAAAGTTTTTAAAGTATTAAAGTTATAAAGTTATTAAAGTATTAAAGTATTAAAGTTATAAAGTTATTAAAGTATTAAAGTTATAAAGTTTATCAAGTATAAAGTTTGTAATTAAAATTTAATCATTAATCATTATTTTTTCATTAATCACATTCTCACATTAATCACATTTTCACATTAATCATTATTTTTTCATTAATCACATTCTCACATTAATCACATTCTCACATTCTCACATTAATCATTATTTTTTCATTAATCACATTCTCACATTAATCACATTCTCACATTAATCACATTTTCACATTAATAATTATCTTTTCCATTGTCCGAAATCTTCGTTATATCCAAAATCAATATCAAATGCTGATACGTTGTCGTTATCAATGGAAAATGTTACAGGAAAATCGTGTCCTTGCATACGAAATTCAAATTTATCGGTATTGTTTACATGTTTCAATTCGCTTGTCCAGCCTTGTTTTTCTATGGTAATAAATAGTTTTTCATTTTCAATTTTTATTTTGGCTTTTCCTAAAATATCGTTATTATATTCGGCTGCATATTTAATGTAAGCAAGGCTTTCAGTAAATTCTTCTTTGGGTTTTTCGCTGTTTTTTATTGCTTCTTCTTCGGCTTCTTTTATAAATTCGCTAAAATATTCGGCATGATAATCTTTTGTGATATTTCCGTATTTAAACAAATCTATCGCACTGCGCATAATTGTATATCGCGGCGCACCCGGCGATTCGGAATTTGCAAGTACAACTATTCCCAGATTTTCTTCTGGAATAAAGGCGCAAAGCGTTGTAAATCCCCAAGTTGTGCCTGTGTGAAAATACAGTCTGTAACGATTTGTTTGTTCTATAAACCAGCATTGTCCGTAAACGGTGATGCGAGCCGAGTCCATGCTTGTAATTAATTGACCTGTATGCAGATATTTCATGTTTTTTTCGGAAATTATTTCTTTGCCATCAACTTTGCCGTTGTTGAGATGAAATTTCGACCATTTTATTAAGTCCGTTGCCGTTGAATTTACCGAGCCTGCGGGACCAATAACCGTCAGCCAAAACAAAGCGCGGTCGTCTCCATAAAGCCATTTGTTTTTTATGCCGTTGTCGTATTCAAATTCGCACGACATACTGCGGTTTTCGCTTGCCAAAAATCCGTCTTCGTTCACCGACGAACTTGTCATTCCCAGCGGTTGAAATATGCGCTCGCGGATATTTTCTTCCCACGATTTTTCCGTATATTTTTCAATTAGTTTTGCGGCGATTACAAATGTGATATTGTTGTATGCGTAAGCTGCACGAATTTCGTTTCGAGGTTTCATATAAGCAAGCAGTTTGTAAATATCATTTCGGTCGTAGCCGAGATTTGGAATATAAGTTCCCGCCTGTGCGCGCAAACCTGTGCTGTGCGTCATAATATCTTTCACCAGCAACGATTTTGTAGCAAGTTCGTCGTACATTTTGAAATCGGGCAGATGGTCGATAATTTTATCGTTCCATTTTAATTTGCCTTCGTCAACAAGCATTGCAATCATTGCTGCGGTAAACGATTTTGATACCGAACCGATTTGAAAAACGGTATTTTCGTCGATAGGCAAAAATTCTTCCGGCGATTTTGTTCCGAAGCCTTTTTTATGAATAACTTCGTTGTTTTTCAGAATTGCAATAGCCATTCCGGGAATTTTCCATTCGTTAATAACAACAGAAACAACGCTGTCGATTTTTGCGTTTATTTCGGTATAGTTTTGTGCCTGTATATTTTGCAATGATACAAAAAATACAATGCTGAAAATTAAAAAGATTTTTTTCATTATTTCTATGTTTTTATTTGATGCCAAAGGTATAAAAAAATATTGTATTTGGTCGTTGGTATTTGGTATTTGGTCGTTGGTCTTTGGTCGTTGGTATTTAGTCGTTGGTATTTAGTCGTTGGTATTTGGTATTCAGTATTCAGTAATCCGTATTCGGTATTCCGTATTTAGTCGTTGGTATCTGGTCATTCTTAATTCTTAATTTTTAATTCTTAATTGTTTTTTTTAGTTTCTTCGCAGGCGGTAGTTGTCTATTCCTAATTTTTTATATGTTTCGAGCAGTGCATTTTCATCGCTTGCAAACGAAAATTTTATGCCTGTTGCCCCAAAAAATATGGTGTCTTTGCCTGTTTCTATTTTGGCAAATATGCCTACCGTTTCATACCCGCTGTGGTCTTCTACACTGCTTACGGCAAGGGTGATTCGGGTGTTGCCGAAGGTCTTTTTTAAGAATATCGGCAATGTATTCATGTCAACATGGCTAAGATTATCTGTATAAGCACTTTCAGCAACCTCGCCGCTGAATATTTCTTTAGCTTTTTTGATATTCTCGTTCACATAATCCTGCCCGAAAACCGTTGCTCCGAAAATTACCATTATCAATGCCGACAGGCATATTTTTATTGTTGCTTTCATGTTGTTTATTTTCTTGTTGTTTTATTTTTTGCACTTGCGCTCGGCGTAAACTCTGCCTATGTCGCTTGTTATTATCTTGTTCTTTTATTTTATGTTCTTTATTCATTTTATATTTTGTTTTTGCAAGGCTAAGCCTTGCTTTTAGCTCGACGTAGTCTGAAAACTCGCCGAACGTGGGATAATAAAAAATGTTTTTATTCATAATACTAATATTTTTAACTGTTATCAATTCGTCTTTATTCATAAACCCTGCCATTAAAAACTTCAAATAATTCCATATTCTGCCAATTTCAAAATATCCTCTTTATATTTTTTCAAACACTCTACATTTCTCATTAAAGACTCTTTATATTGAAAATCATCAGGTTGATATAATTTCCAATCTAAATTAGATTCATGTTTTTGAAAAAATGATATAAAAAGTATGCGTTCACCATCCAAATTAAATTCAAACTCAAACATATTATACATATATTCATACGCAACAAGAATAGTTAATTGATTTTTGCGATACCTTAACAAACTCATATAGTTAAGGTTTTCTTCCTCTTTTAATACAAATCCCCATTCTTCAGTCAAGAATAAGAATGCATTAGCTAGTACATCAAAAGCATCAAATATTTTATATTGTCTCATAATGATAATTTTATTTTATTCCAAAAACTTCAAATAATTCCATAGAATAATATGGTCCAGGGTCTAAGTTTCCAATAGTTACATATTTAGGGTCTAATCCAATATCTATAACAGTATGTCCTTCTGATAATTTTGTCTTTATCCAAGTTCGATTATTGGCAAGGTTTTCAGCTTCGCTTAAAGCATCATTAAAACCAGTCCAATACTCGGCACCAATCTCTTTTGCAACAGGTATAACCCCCGTTAAGCGGCATTTGCAATGCCGCTTTTTTAACATTATCGGATTTGCAATCCGATATACATATTCTGTTGTTCTCATATTGTTTTATATTTTTCATTTACTTTATCATGTCTTGAACCCCCCGTTAAGCGGCATTTGCAATGCCGCTTTTTTAACATTATCGGATTTGCAATGCTATATACATATTCTGTTGTTCTCATATTGTTTTATATTTTTCATTTACTTTATTATGTCTTGAACCCCGATTTTAATAAGATTACAAAGATAAACAGGATTAAATTAAAAGCGCAAAATAATCTTGATAATCCTGTAAATCTTGCAAAAATCAAGGTTCAGACATTTTCTGTTGTTCTCATATTGTTTTATATTTTTCATTTTACTTTTAATTATTTATTCTATTGCTAATTGTTTTTTGTTTACAAGCGGCATTACAAATGCCGCTTAACGGTGGACTACGCCGAACGCGGGATTCGGTCTTGATAAATATTTTCCATGATTATTTTTAATAGCATGTTCAACCT
>JAITOP010000288.1 GCA_031289895.1 Prevotellaceae bacterium | reverse complement strand
GTTGCCATCGACGAATTTCAGCAAATTACCAACTATCCCGAAAAAAATATGGAAGCGATATTACGCTCTGAAATTCAGTTTATTAACAATGTCCATTTTATCTTTTGCGGCAGCAAGCGCAGTGTAATGTACGATATGTTTTCAAACGCAAAACGCCCCTTTTATCAAAGTACAAGTTTTTTGACTTTGGAAAAAATCGGCAGGAAAGAATATTCCAAATTTATTGTTAAACACTTTAATAACAGCAATATAGAAATAGACAAATTGTGTGTGGATTTTATTTTGGATTGGACAAAAACATATACTTTCTACACACAATATATTTGCAACAAACTTTTTGCAAATAACGGACAGAAAATTTCGTTAGAAATTGTAAAACTCGCCTGCCTCGAAACGCTGAACGAACAAGCGACAACCTTTAATCAATTACGACAATTACTCACGACTGCACAATGGAACTACCTGATAGCCATTGCAAAAGAAGGTAAAATAACGCAACCGACAGCGCAAAATTTTCTGATGAAACACAAAATAGGAACACCTTCAAACTCGAAACGACTGCTGAAAACTTTGTGCGAAAAGGACTTGATTTTAGAACAAATTTCATTGAAGCAAACAACTTTCGAAATCTATGATATGTTTTTATATCATTGGTTATTAGAGAATTATTAAGTTATCTAAAATAGATTACTCTTTTTAGATTATCTAAAACAGGTAATTATAAAATTATAAATAAGTAATGATTAGATGTTTATGAATTTTAACAATGTCAGAACCTTGATTTTAATAAGATTAAAATGATTAACAAAATTTTTTATTCCGTAATAAAAACTGCGTATATCTGCGTTTAATCCGCGTTATCTGCGTGCTAAAAAAAATAAAATAATTAACATAATTCCAAAATTCGCAGAATTAACAAATTAATTATATGTAAATTTTGAAAATTCTGTAATTCTGTAAAAATATAAATAACAAAAAAAATTAAAAATATGAACAATAGTAATCTTTATTCAAGTATGTTCACTCGCAAATCAACACGCGAGTTTGAACAAACACCGTTGAACAGTGAGACGATGGAACAAATAAATGCGTTTCTTGCAGAAATCACTCCGTTGGTGCCGGAAGCGAAATGCACATACAAAATTGTGGGTGCAAATGAAGTTAAGTGTTTGGCATTACCCAAAGCCCTTCACTATCTTCTGATTTTTGGGGAAGAACACCCTTTGCGCAACACTAATGCGGGTTTTATGTTTCAGCATTTCGAGTTGTTCCTAAATTCGTTGGGCTTGGCTGCCCGTTACTTAAATTCAAAACCCAAAAACAATGCCTCCGATTTCATTATTGGAATGGCTTTTGGGAAACCGGTAAATTATGCCCCGCGAACGATTGACGATTTTGACCGCAAAATTGTTGCCGAAATAGCACAGGGAACAGATTCTCGTTTGGAAGCAGTTCGTTTTGCTCCGTCAGGAATAAACAAACAACCGTGGTATTTCATTGTCGATAATGGGGCAATACACAGTTATTACAAAAAGAAACTTGATGGACTTATGGGTTTAGCGTACAATATGACAAGTTTTGATATTGGACTTGCTTTGTGTCATTTAGCCGTTGCCACCGAACAGGAAGGTAAAACATTCGATTTTCAGATACGCAAAGAGGAAGATGTGCCAACGTCTCCGAAAAATTTTATCTATGTCGGAACGGGAGAGAAGTAAATTGAAAGTTTGACTTATAAAAACAGATTAAAAACTTATGCACTTAAAAAAGAAATATATGTGGTTAATAATTCTTGTGATCATATTGATATGCGGAATGGTGGAGTGCTGCTTAATGAGGAAAAGTTTCGGCAGCTTGCCTCGTGGCGAACGGCTTGAACGTATTAAACAATCACCCAATTACAGTGATGGTAAGTTTCAAAATCTTGAGCCGACATTGCAATTAACGCAAGACAAACCTATGGTTTATATGTTTTTAAAAATGTTGTTTGGTAAAAAACTTGACAATGCAAAACCAAAAGAAGCATTACTGTCGGCAAAAACAGATTTGAAAAATATCGACCGCTCCGAAAATGTGTTTGTTTGGTTTGGACATTCGTCGTGTTTCATTCAGATTGACGGCAAACGGTTTTTGATAGACCCTGTTTTTTATGCTGCTTCTCCGTTATCGTCTATGAATAAACCATTCAAGGGTGCCGGTATTTATACCGCAGACGATATGCCTGACATTGATTATCTGCTTATTTCGCACGACCATTGGGACCATCTCGAATATAAAACAGTAATGACCTTGAAGGATAAACCCACGAAAATAATTACAGGATTAGGCGTTGGCGAACACTTTGAATACTGGGGATTTGAGCCTTCGCGTATCATAGAATTAGATTGGAATGACAGTATAGAAATTGATGTAAATTTCAAAGTATATTGCCTGCCCGCCCGTCATTTTTCGGGACGCGGCTTGCTACGAAACCCAAGTTTGTGGGCGGCTTTTTTAATACAATCGCCCTCAAAAAATATTTTTATCAGTGGCGACGGTGGCTATGGTTCGCATTTTGCCGATATTGCTCGCCGTTTTCCAAATATAGATTTTGCAATACTTGAAAACGGGCAATATTCGGATAATTGGAAATATATTCATACTCAACCCGATTTATTGCCTGAAATAGTTAAGGTATTGAACCCTAAGCGTTTCGTAACAGTACATAACTCAAAATTTTCACTAAGTGACCGGCACAGGTGGTATGAGCCGCTTGATAGAATTAGTGAGGTATCAGAACGTAATTATCTACCACTAATAACCCCAATGATTGGGGAAAAAGTTGAGTTGGATAATGCAGGTCAAACATTTCAAAAATGGTGGAAAAATAATTAAAAATAAAAATAAAAATAATTCCAAAATTCGCAGAATTAACAAATTGACAAATTGATTTTATGTAAATTTTAAAAATTATGAAATTCTGTAAAAAAATAAAAAAAATATGAACATTCAAGAAACAATACAAAAACGCCGTTCTGTGCGGACATACACGGGCGAGGCATTGAAAGAGGAACAAATTGCCGCTATTACAAATTTTATTGCGGGCTTGCAACCGCTCTACAATACAAAAGTGAGAATAGAAATGCTTAGTGTTTTTATGGATAATCAACCCATAAAACTTGGCACTTACGGAAAAATTGCGGGAGCGAAAAACTTCCTCGCGCTGATTTATGAAAATGCACCTTTTGCCGAAGAGGCGGCAGGGTATCAATTTGAACAGGTGATATTGTTTTGCACAGAATTAGGGTTGGGAACGTGTTGGCTCGGCTCGGCTTACAATCCAAAGGATTTCAAAAAACAAATTCAACTTGCTGAAAACGAAACGCTTGCAATAGTGTCGCCTGTCGGCTATGCGGCAGAGAAACAGCGTTTTTTGGAACGCCTCGTCAATGTTGATAAATTTCACTGTACGCGCAAGCCATTTAGCGAACTGTTTTTTAACCAAACTTTTGATACGCCATTAACGGAAGAAACGGCGGGCATTTATGCTGCTCCATTGTCAATGTTGCGTTTAGCACCTTCGGGACACAATCGGCAAGAATGGCGTGTTGTAAAAGACAACCGGATTTTGCATTTCTACAAAACCCCTTCTCCTACCGCCACTATCGACATTGGCATTGCGCTCTGCCATTTTGTAGAAACGTGTAAGGAATTGAATATTAATGGGAAACTTGAATTTTTAGAAAAATCTTCCAACGACAATTTGCAATATGTTGTATCGTGGAGCAATTAATTAACATAATTCCAAAATTTACAGAATTAACAAATTGATTTTATGTAAATTTTGAAAATTATGTAATTCTGTAAAAAAAATAGAAATATGTCAACAATAAGATTAGAAAAAATTTACCCCGTATCAAAGGAGATAGTGTGGGAGTATTTAACAAATAATGAACATTTGAGTTCGTGGTGTATGCCTGCAAAAAATTTCATTTTGGAAAAGGAAAAGGAGTTTATGTTTGAAAATACCCCTTCAATATTTTGGGACGGCAAATTTTTTAATAAAATAATGGACTTCAATGTGAATAAATTTTTGTCATACGAGTGTTATAATCAACGTTCAAAACTAAACAGCATTGTTAGTTGGACACTTACCGAAGAAAATGGCGGAACGAAACTTGCATTGGAACACAGTGGTTTCAAAGTTTCACACTGGCTTACAAAGATGATATTGACAGGTGGTTGGAAAAAGATGATGAATACTGATTTGTATAATAAATTGACAGTAGACAATTGACAATGAATGTTTTAATAAATTAAATAAGAATATGAACACACTAAAATATATTGCAGGGCAATTTGAAAAACCGACAGGCTTTGGAGGACAAATTTCTACATTGATAATGAATATCATTAATCGTAAAATGTATTCAAAAACGATTGATATTCTGAATATTACAAATAAAGATACAATTCTTGATATTGGGTTTGGGAATGGGAAAATGCTCAAGAAAATTTCAAGTTTCAATCCCCAAAAACTTTACGGCATTGATATTTCGGAAGATATGCTAAAATCAGCCATACAATTGAATACTACCGCAATAAGTGCAAATAAAATGGAACTGTTTTTGGCTGATGTACAGAATTTACCTTTTGCGGACAACTTTTTCGATAAAATTTACACCATAAATACCGTTTATTTTTGGCAAAATTATGAAAACTGTTTTTCGGAAATAAAGCGAATTTTGAAACCTGATGGTTTGTTTATCAACACTTGTCTCACCAAAAAGCAATTAGAAAAATTAATCATTACAAAATATGGTTTTAATAAATTTACACTTGAAGAATTGAAAAATTTAACCGAGCAAAACGGTTTTTCGGATGTAGATATTGTTGAAATAGAAAAAGACAAATCAGTCTGTATTATTGCTAAAAATAAAAAAATCGGTAGTGTCCTAATTTAATTGTTATATATATGGTTTCATAAACGCATATTTTACATTCCACACATTATTTGTTATTCCAGCCACCAACGCCGGTGTTCGAGGTGTTCGTGTTTTGTC
>JAITOP010000275.1 GCA_031289895.1 Prevotellaceae bacterium | reverse complement strand
GCAACATCGCTATCAATAATTACTTTTTCATTACGTAAGATAATGATTTTTTCTTCTACATTGCTGAATTTCAGTATTTCATTCATAATAAAACTATTCTGCTATTCCAAACAGTTCTTTCACTTTTGGAATAATATTCAGCGGATGTTCGTTGTATAATATTTTTCCTTCGGGCGATATTAGAAAGCAATTGGGTACGCCATATACATTATATTGTGTGCTTATGTTTCGTCGTTCAAGATTTTCATTTATTTGTATCCACGTTAGTTTGTCGTTTTCAATGGCTTTTTTCCAAAAATCTTCTTTATCATCGTTTACGGCAATGCTTATAAATTCTATATTTGCTTTTTTTGCTTTCAGTTTGTTATGCAAGTCAACCAAAAGCGGGTTTGATTTACGGCAGGGCATACACCATGAACCCCAAAAGTCAATTAAAACATATTTTCCTTTGAATTTCGACAATCTTATTTCTTTCCCGTCCAATGCTTTTGCTGTAAAATCGGGTGCAACTCCTTCTGTATCTTTTATTTGCGCCTGAGTCCACGAAAAAGATATTAACAATGCAAATAACGAAAATAATAATTTTGTTTTCATACGATTTTCTGTTATATTATTTCAAGCTGTTTTGCTACTTTTGCGATTTTTCCGATTGCGGTATCAATTTGTTCTTTTGTGTGCGTTGCCATAAGTGAAAATCTTATCATTGTCATATCTTCGGCTACGGCAGGCGAAACCACAGGATTTACAAATACGCCTTCGTTCATCAGCAATTTTGTGAACATAAATGTTTTTACGTTATCGCGGATAAGTATTGGAATAATTGGCGTTTCGGGATGTCCTATGTCAAAACCTAATTCGCGCAATGTTTTTATCGAATGTCTTGTCATATTCAGAAGATGTTCGATACGTTCGGGTTCGGTCTGCATTATTTCAAGCGCAGCAAGCACTGCGGCTGCTGATGCAGGCGTCATACTTGCGCTGAATATCAGCGAGCGTGAATTGTGTTTTACAAAGTTAATTATACGTTCGCTGCTTGCAATAACCCCGCCAAGCGATGCAAACGATTTGCTAAACGTTCCCATTATAATATCGACTTTGTCAGTCAATCCGAAATGAGATGCCGTTCCTGCGCCGTTTTTGCCGATTACGCCCAGCCCGTGAGCATCGTCAACCATGATGTTTGCTCCGTATTTTTCGGCGAGCGCAACAACTTCGGGCAGTTTGATAATGTCGCCTTCCATACTGAACACTCCATCAACAACAATAAGTTTGATAGTGTTGGGTTCGCAATGTTTCAGTGCATTTTCGAGCGATTCCATGTCGTTGTGACGGAATTTGAATGTTTTTCCGAATGCCAGTCGTGCGCCTTCGATAATCGATGCGTGGTCTAATTCATCAAGAATTACATAGTCGCTACGCCCGATAACCGTAGGTATTACGCCTTGATTTGACTGAAATCCGGTGCTGTAAACTACTGCGGCTTCTTTGCCCAAAAACTTGGCAAGTTTTTCTTCAAGTTCGACATGAATATCCAATGTACCATTAAGATATCGCGAGCCTGCACAACCTGTTCCGTATTTTTTTACAGCTTCAATTGCAGCCTCTTTAACTTTGGGATGACATGTCAAGCCCAAATAACTGTTAGAACCAAACATTAAAACATCTTTGCCTTTAATTTTAACAATGGTGTCCTGTTCCGATTCTATCGGTCTAAAATAGGGATATAATCCCGTTTCTTGAATTTTGTCGGCAATATCAAATGCCACGGCTTTTTCTTCAAGAAGATTTCTATGACTTTGGTTTTTATTTTTCATATTATTTCAAATAAGAACAGACAAAAGTAAAAAAAATATTCAATCTAAAAGTATTTGAGCTTTATGTTTTATCAACCATTTATCAAAACATTTTGATTTTCAGCAAAATAAACTAATTAACATTTTGTTGTTTTTTTATTAAAATTGTGTTTAATTGTTGATTTGCTTAATTGTTTGATTGTTGATTTGTTTTTTTGTTGATTTGTTTTTTGTTGATTTGTTGATTTGAAAAAGCACGCAGATAACGCAGATTAAACAGATTTACGCAGATAAAAAAACTTTGTGAACTTTTGTTTAAAAACATGAAGTTTTTAAAGTTCATAAAGTTTTTAAATTATTAAACAAAATAATCTGTGTAAATCTGTAATATCTGTGTTATCCGTGTGCCTCGTAATTCGTAATTGAGTTTATCTGCATTCGTATCTCAAATCAACAAAAAACAAATCAACAAATCAACAAATCAACAAATCAACAAAAAACAAATAAACAAATGAAACAACCAACTTACGACTTACGACTTATGACTTACGACTAAGGAACTATTTAAGTCGTGTTTGTCCCGTGCCTATTATTTTTCCGTCTAAATAGGCGGTTATTTCATAAATTCCTTTTGCTACTTTTACATCGCCGAAGTTATAATAAACGCAAAGTTCTATTTCCGCGCCCTGATAATCTATTTCGCGTGCTGCCGAAAATATTATTTGTTCGCCGTTGGTTTCAAAAAAGTTATTTTCGTTTGTTGTCAGCACAATTCCGTCGGGACCTTTCACGCGAATATAAATTGTTTTCATTCCGCGTTGTGCAATAGAATTTTCGATAAGCGTAACGCATGTTCTTATATGGCTTGTTCGGCTGGCGCGTTCGGTATCTTTGTCTTTTTTTGTCATTCCCTGCACGGTCATTCCTCTGGCTTTTATTACCGAACCTTCCTGAACTTTTGTTGAAAGCTCGTCGGCGCGTTGTACTACATCGTCGTGTTTGCGGGTGATTGTTTGAGCTTGTTCTCGTAGCTCAATATTTTCGGAAACAAGTTTTTGATTTACAGTGTTTAGCGAGTCTATTTGCACAATGTAATTTTGCATTATTGCACGCAAAGTTCCGAGTTCTTTTTCGTAATCTTTTATTTTTTGCTTGTTTCCCGCCTCTGTATTCTTCACTTTTTTGAGCAAGAGTTCTATTTTTTCCTGTTCGCGCAGCAATTCTATATTTATAGAATCGTTGTTGGTTTGCAATGTAGCGTATTCTTGTTTTAGTGCGTCAAGCTGGCTAATCAGATTTTCTTTCTCGTATGTCGATACCTCTATTGTTTTTTCGTTATCGACGTTTTCTTTTGATTTCAAATAAAGCAATGCTCCCAGCACAACTACGGCGATACATAAGATGCCTGTTATTACTTTGAGAACCGAAATCATTTTGTCGTTTTTTGTTTTTTCACCTTCCATAATTTTCAATTTTTATTTGTTATTATTCTAAAAACTTCTTCTAAATGTTGTTCTTTTTCGCGTAAAGTTATAATTATAAGATTATTATCTTTTGCATGATTAAATATTTTTATTCTGATATCATCTGTCGTTGCGCTTTCTATTAAAAAATGCTGAGGACTGTATGTTTCAATAATTTTGCCGAATTTTATGTTTTTTATTGTATTGATATTTTGATTTTGCAAAAATTCAACTTCAACGCGCTGAACAGGGTTCAACGACATTGATTTAAGCGATTCGATGGATTTATCGGCAACAATTTTTCCTTTATTTATAACTATTGCACGGTCGCAAACGGCTTCTACTTCCTGCATTATGTGAGTAGAAAGTATTACTGTTTTTTCTTTGCCGATATTTTTTATCAGATTTCGTATTTCTACGATTTGGTTTGGGTCTAATCCTGTTGTAGGTTCGTCGAGAATTAAAACATCAGGATTATGCAGAATTGCCTGCGCAAGTCCAAGCCGCTGACGGTATCCTTTCGACAGTTGTCCTGCTTTTTTATGGGCTTCGGGCATTAATCCGGTGAGTTGCAAAACGTCTTCGATTTTGTCTTTAAGTTTTCGCTTGATTCCGTAAATCTGTCCCGACATTTTAAGATATTCGCGAACATACATATCATAATACAGAGGATTGCTTTCGGGCAAATATCCTATGAGTTTGCTTGTTGTTTGCGGATTTTTTTCAACATCAATGCCGTTTACGGTTACATGCCCGCTCGCCGCCGCAATGAAACCTGTGATGATTTTCATTGTCGTCGATTTTCCTGCTCCGTTTGGACCAAGAAATCCTAAAACTTCGCCTTTTACGGCTTCGAAACAAATATTGTTTAATACTTGTTGTTTGCCGTAGAATTTGCTTATATTATCAACCGAAACAGACATTTTTTTAATTTAATAATTTTAATATTCAGTATTCCGTACACAGTATTCCGTATTTTCGTAATTCGTAATTTGTAATTGTTCTTTGTTTCTTTACTCAAAAATTTCATCCAATTTTTCTTTATCCGCTATTCTTTGTTTGAGAATATTTGCATATTCTTCGATGTTCTCGTCAATGCGTGTATTCAGCTCTTTTGCTTTTTCGAGCCATTTAACGGCGAGGTCAAATTTTTCGAGCATTTCGCACGAAAGTGCAATATTATACATTATCTGCGATTGTTTTAATTTCGAAATATCTTCGGAAATCGCCTCTGTCCAATACATTGCGGCGTTTGTCCAGTTTTGTTCGTTCATTGCCGAATTGTATGCTTTGGTCAAATTAGTATTTCGTCTGTCGTAATACGAATCGTAAAATATGAGGCGCTCGGCGGTTTCCCACGTGGGTGTTATGCGTTTTGCAAAATCTTTTCCAATCATTTCTGCCGTAACGTGCCGTGCATCTTCTATTTTCGGCGCGGGAATGAATGTTCCGTCTTCTTCGCGATATGCGGGAATCACAACATTATCTTTGCTTATATGTTGCATCAGTTTGTTTCCCGTGTAAGCGTCGTAAACGTTTATTTTTGCAACAAAATCTACGTTTGTGAGCATCGGTCGTTGTTTTGTTCTTTCTAAAAGATAATTTGCGCGGATATTAATAAACTCAACGGCAATAACAACGTTTGCGCCAGATTGTTCCGAAATTATATCGAGTTCTTCTTTGGGCATATCCTCATCTACCATCGTTGAATCGCTGTAAATGTTGTAAACAGCAATGTTACTGTATTCAAACACAGGCGATTGTTCAAAAATCTCTTTTATACCGTTTGCTACGGTATTTACGAGAATACTGTCGAGAGTATATGTTTCCGATTCTTTATTTTCTGCATTTTGATAATAATGTATTGCCACAATAGCAACATTTTTATCGCCTTCTCCAAAATTTATTTTTGTTTCGGGGGGCGATAATAATTGTATTTCTACAATTTCGGCGGTTTGTGCCAACATTATTGTTGTGCAAATTATGCATAAAATAAAACTTGCAATGCGTTTCATGATTCTTAGTTTTATACTTAACTGTACAAAAATAATACCAATTTTTAACAAAAACAATCAAAAGGGTAATTTTTATAATATTTTCACATTTTAAGGCTGTCAAGAACCGAGAATCGAGAGCCGAGAATTGAGAACCAAGAAGTACGAATTAAGTGATGAAAAAAATTATAAATGATGAAAAAAAATCCCGAAGGCTGGGGTGGCATAAATGAGTTATATTGTCAAAAAAATATTCCATCCGGCATTCTATACCCTTAACATTTTTTTTCGTTTGGAGACTAACTACTCGCATAATGATTTTTTTGTCCAATCGTCTATGTGAGCTACTGTACAAAAATCTATTGCTGTTTTTACAACCTCCTCATTAACAGGACACATTAACGCAGGAATTATCAGAGACAAGTTCGTAATACCTATCACCCTATTGTATCCAAACAGGTTTTTGTATCGTCCGAAAATAGATTCAATGATGTCTGAACAACATAATAATG
>JAITOP010000241.1 GCA_031289895.1 Prevotellaceae bacterium | reverse complement strand
CAGCAATCTTTTTCTTTGCTGTTAACATAAGTTTCGCTTGCAGGGTCGTTGCCTACAAGTATTGCTGCCAAACAGGGAGCGCGATGTCCGGCTGCAATAATTTCTTTCACTTGGTTTGCTATTTCCGCTTTTATTTCGTTTGCTATTTTTTTTCCATCTATTATTATCATAATAATAATGATTAATTGTTAATTGTTAATGATTAGTGATTAATTCTTAATTTTTAATTTTTAATTGTTTCTGCAAAAGTATCGTAATCAATAATATTTTCATCTGAATTTTCATCTTTCTCAATTAAATACAAGGTGTAATCTATAATATTTATAAAGAGAGTAAAATTAATTTCAATGTTGTAAAAATAAAAATTAATATGTTTTAGTACAAATGTTTTTGATTTTTCGTTTGCAAATAGTGCATCTACATAATCATAAGGAAATGCTTCGTAATCAAAATATATATATGCATCTGTTTTTTCTTTGTAATACATAGCCATTGACTCACGTGCGTTATCAAGCCAGTAATAACATTCGGCTAATTGTATTATCAAACTTTTGTTGTGAAACTTTGTAATTGTTTCGGAATTTTTAAATATATCCCATGCATTTGCACTAATAAACGACTCCGTTATATTCTGAATTTGTTGTATTAATTGAACAAGTGAATCGGCGGGAATATTTCGCAAATTGCCGTCGGTTTTGGCTGTTAATATTTTTTGAAATGCTTTAGATTCATCCTTATAAACTTGTATGCGAAGTCTAAGCCACTGTTTATTTTCGTTCAGTTCTTTTTTTATCAGCGTCATCATTTCTTTAACATCTTTTTTTTCGTTATTGTGCTGTATTATACTGCTAATACCAAATGTAAGCATAATACCAATAATTACTGCAAATAAGTTTGGCAAAAAACCTGAAAACCATTTTTTTGAAATTCCCTTCCAAAATTTTAAATTGTATTTTTTCATTATATATTTTAGTTTAAAGTTTATAAAGTTTATAAAGTAAAAAGTTATAAAGTTATAAAG
The DNA here is from genome assembly GCA_031289895.1 of Prevotellaceae bacterium. GTDB lineage: Bacteria > Bacteroidota > Bacteroidia > Bacteroidales > UBA932 > JAIRKV01. The sequence goes on along the minus strand of JAITOP010000241.1, from coordinate 5,867 downwards.
ATTTTAAAGTTATAAAGTTATAAAGTTTATAAAGATTTCTTATCAACAAAAATTCTTAATTCTTAATTGTTTTTTATCTGTGTAAATCTGTTCAATCTGCGTCATCTGTGTGCTTTTTCAAATCAACAAATCAACAAATCAACAAAAATTCTTAATTCTTAATTATCTTTTTTTCATCATTTGTTTCATTTTTTCTTTATTAGTCATTGTTTTCATCATTTTGCGCGTTTCTTCAAATTGTTTCATCAGTTTATTTACTTCGTTGATATGTGTTCCGCTGCCTTTGGCAATTCGTTTGCGGCGGTTCATGTCAATTAGCGACGGTTGTTCGCGTTCTTTGGGCGTCATCGACATAATTATTGCTTCGGTTGCCTTAAAAGCATTTTCGTCAATATCAACATCTTTCACCATTTTTCCTATTTTAGGAATCATTCCAACCAAATCTTTTATATTTCCCATTTTTTTGATTTGCTGAATTTGTTTGTAAAAATCATTGAAATTGAATTGGTCTTTACGAAGTTTTGCCTGAATTTCGCGTGCCTCTTTTTCGTCAAATTGTTCCTGCGCTTTTTCAACCAACGACACAATGTCGCCCATTCCCAAAATACGGTCAGCCATACGTTCGGGATGAAAAACGTCGAGTGTTTCGGGTTTCTCGCCCGAACTTATAAATTTTATAGGTTTATCAACAACAGCGCGAATAGAAATTGCCGCTCCGCCGCGAGTATCGCCATCAAGTTTTGTGAGTACAACGCCGTCGAAATTTAATCGGTCGTTAAATTCTTTTGCCGTGTTCACAGCATCCTGTCCTGTCATCGAATCAACTACAAACAGCGTTTCGCTTGGCTTTACCGCCGATTTTATTGCTGATATTTCGGTCATCATTTGCTCGTCGATAGCCAAACGACCTGCGGTATCGACAATCACAGCGTTGTAACCTTTGATTTGCGCATATTTTACGGCGTTTTGCGCGATGTTTACGGGATTTTTATTTTCCTCTTCCGAATAAAAACTAACTTCTACCTGCTCGCTGATAATTCGTAATTGCTCTATTGCCGCAGGACGATAAACGTCGCAGGCAACAAGCAGCACCGAACGTCCTTTTTTTGTTTTCAGAAAATGCGCTAACTTTCCCGAAAATGTTGTTTTTCCCGAACCTTGCAAGCCCGAAATGAGAATTACGGCAGGAGTGGGTTTTATATTTATGTCGGCTGCCTGTCCGCCCATGAGAGCCGCAAGTTCGTCGTGAACAATTTTCACCATCAGTTGGCTTGGACGTATTGCTGTCAACACATTTTGCCCAATGGCTTTTTGTTTTACATCATCGGTAAATGATTTTGCAACCTTGTAGTTAACGTCGGCATCGAGCAACGCTTTGCGCACATCTTTAAGCGTTTCGGCAACGTTGATTTCGGTAATTTTACCTTCGCCTTTCAGTATTTTAAACGACCGTTCTAATCGTTCCGATAAATTTTCAAACATTTTATTTTATTTTTTATATTTTACATTTTACATTATATTAGGCACTTCTATTCCCAGCATCGACATTGAATTTTTAATCATCATCGCTATTTTTTGCGACAGCATCAATCTGAATAATATTGTTTCTTCGTCGTCTTCGCGCAAAATTTGATATTCGTGATAAAACTGATTAAATTCTTTGGCTACATCGTACACATAATTTGCTATTATTGCAGGCGAAAATTCTTTTGCCGCCAACGCTAATGTTTCCGGAAAAGTGTCGATTAATTTTATTAATGATATTTCTTTTTCGTTTGGATTTTTATATGTTGATTTTTGCGGGATATTTATATTTTGTTCATCTGCTTTGCGCAATACCGATTTTATGCGGGCGTGAGTGTATTGTATGAAAGGTCCTGTGTTTCCGTTGAAATCTATTGATTCTTTCGGGTCGAAAAGCATTGTTTTTTTTGGGTCAACTTTCAGTATAAAATACTTCAATGCTCCAAGTCCTACCATTCGGCAAACGCTGTCGGCTTCGCTATCGCTTAGTGCATCAAGTTTTCCGAGTTCTTTCGACATTTCGCGTGCTGTTGAAATCATCACATCTATTAAATCGTCGGCATCAACCACAGTTCCTTCGCGCGATTTCATTTTGCCTTCCGGCAATTCAACCATTCCGTACGAAAGATGATGAATTGAATCAGCCCAATCAAATCCCAATTTTTTAAGAATAAGTTTCAACACCTGAAAATGATAATTTTGCTCGTTGCCGACAACATAAATCATTTGCTCAATATTGTATTCATCAACACGTTGCTGCGCTGTACCCAAATCCTGAGTTATATAAACCGAAGTGTCATCGCTGCGCAAAAGCAGTTTTTGGTCAAGTCCGTCTGCCGTTAAATCAACCCACACCGAACCGTCATCTTTTCTGAAAAAAACGCCTTTTTTCAACCCTTCCTGCACCAAACTTTTTCCTAAAAGATATGTTTGCGATTCGTAATAAATTTTATCGAACGAAACGCCCAAATCTTTATATGTTTTATCAAATCCTGAGTAAACCCACGAGTTCATTTTCGCCCATAAATCAATAATTTCAACGTCTTTGGCTTCCCATTTGCGCAACATTTCCTGCACTTCTGCCTGCACGGGAACATTGCGTTTTGCCTCGTCTTCGTCAACGCCGCCGGATATAATTTCGGCAAGTTGTCGTTTGTATTCTTGGTCGTAGCGCACATAATATTCGCCAACCAAATGGTCGCCTTTTTTGCCCGATGATTCGGGAGTTTCGCCGTTTCCGAATTTTTGCCAAGCCAGCATCGATTTGCAAATATGCACTCCTCTGTCGTTCACCAAATTAACTTTTACAACATCATTGCCGGCAGCCTCAAGAATGTGAGCAACAGCGTATCCGAGCAAATTGTTGCGGATATGCCCCAAGTGCAGCGGTTTGTTGGTATTTGGCGACGAATATTCAATCATCAGTTTTTTTCCGCTGTTGTACGAATATCCGAAATCATCTTTTGCTGCCGCGATATTAAATCGTTGAATCCAAAATTCGGGAGTGAATTTAATATTCAAAAATCCTTTAACAACGTTGTACGACTTGATTTCAGCGTTCAACGATTTCAGTTTTTCGCCAATTTCGTTTGCCGTAATTTCCGGCGATTTCCTACTGATTTTAAGCAGCGGAAAAACCACCAAAGTATAATCGCCTTCAAAATCCTTATTGGTAATCTGAACCTGTATAAGTTCACTGGCAATTTCAACGCCGTACAATTGTTCAACCGCAAGTTTAGCAAACGCTTGCATAAATTTATCTATACTCATCTCATAAAATTTGAAGTGCAAAGGTAGTAAAAATAGTCGTAAGTTGAAAGTTGTAAGTCATAAGTCATAAGTCGTAAGTCATAAGTCGTAAGTCGTAAGTCGTAAGTCATAAGTCATAAGTCATAAGTCATAAGTTGTAAGTTGTAAGTTATAAGTCGTAAGTTATAAGTTATAAGTTGTAAGTTGTAAGATGTGATATGGAAGTTAGAGAAGTTATGTAAAAGTTATTTTATTAAAAGATGTGTGGAATAATTTGTGTATGCGTAAAATAATTATTATTTTTGTCAGACAATTTACGAAAAATGTATTTTACATATTTAGCATGAATAATTGTAAATTATATTTTTTGTAATTAAAAAAATAAAAATAACGAACCATAAAAATAACGAATATGTTTGGAATAAAACACACTAAATTTGATTCTATGACTTACGTTCTTCATTTTAAGAACGGAAAAGTAAAAAGAGAAGGAAGAGGACTTTCATTTTACTATTTTTCATTAAATAGTTCTATTGTTGCTATTCCAATTGGAAGTAATGACTTGCCATTTATCTTTAATGAATCAACATTCGATTATCAATCGCTTACAATTCAAGGACAAATCAGTTACAAAATAAATAATCCTAAAATGTTAGCGGATGTGTTGGATTTTACGATAAGCGATGATAGTAAATACAAAAAAAATGAGATTGAAAAACTCAATCAACGGATTATAAATGAGGCACAAACAGCAACAGCGGCGTTTATCCATGATATTAAATTGAAAGATGCTATTCGTTCAGCGAAAACAGTAGAAAATATGATATTAAAAAGTCTTAAATCTTCTGCTGCAATAGAAATACTTGGTGTTGAAATTTTAGGCGCTAATATTTTAGCTATTAAAGCGAATCCTGAAATGACACGAGCATTGGAAACAGAAACAAGAGAGAAATTACAGCAAGAGGCAGACCACGCTATTTATGAACGTAGAAGTTTTGCGGTAGAACAAGAACGAAAAATAAAAGAAGAAGAATTAAATACAGATATTGCAATAGAAGAAAAAGAAAGACAAATAAAAGAAGAAGAACTGAATACTGAAATAGCGATAGAAGAAAAACGAAAGAAAATTGCTGAAAAGAAAATGGAAACTGAAATATTGAAAGCTGAGAATGATAAAAAACTTCGAGAAATGAAGATGACAGCTGATATTGCAGTAGAAAACCAAAGAACAGAATTTATAAATCAAAAAACAGAAAACGATAAAAAAGAGGCAGAAATACAAGGATATGCTATTGAAATGGCATTAAAACCTTATAAAAATATGGATTGGAGAGCGATTACAGCTTTACAAAATAATACAGACCCTAAATTTAATCTGGCACTTGCATTTCGTGAACTTGCAGAAAATGCAGGAAAAATAGGTACATTAAATATACGTCCTGAATTATTGGAAACAATATTGAACGATAAAAACAACAGTGATAACGGCGATAACAAACAATGAAAATTGAATATGCAATAATTATCAAAAATAAAACAAGACTTGAATCTTTGATTGAACGCTTTAATACCAAAGCACAAGCTAAATTTTATATTGAGCGGTTAGGTGGAAATTTTGAAGATTATGAATCAGAGCATGAAGTATTTCAACAATCGTTATTGTCATTACAAACTCAACTTTCAAAAATAATCAAGCATAAAACAGTTGAAAGAAAATATTTGCCATCATTCATCTTTTCAAAAAATAATTTAATTATTGTAATTGGACAAGATGGACTTGTTGCAAATACCGCAAAATATTCAAACGGACGTCCAATTATTGCAGTCAATCCTGATAAAAATCGTTATGATGGAATACTTTTGCCTTTTGATACTACAAATTTTATTAGTGGTGTAGAAAATGTTATTACTAATAAATACCAATCTAAAATAATGCATTTTGCAGAGGCAAAATTAAATGATGGACAGCGTTTGTTAGCTTTTAATGATTTATTTATAGGCGCATCTTCACATATTTCTGCACGCTATAAAATATCATTTAACAGCAAAACAGAAGAACATTCATCAAGCGGGCTTATTGTGTCAACACAAGCAGGTGCAACAGGTTGGTTGAGTTCTGTTTTTAATATGGCGTATGGAGTTACAAATATGTTTGAAGAAAATCTAAAATTAAAAAGACCGAAAGTGAAAGATAATGAATTATTATTTGCGGTAAGAGAACCATTTCTTAGTATTCGCACACAAATAGGAATCACAGCAGGAAAAATAAAAAATAAAAATTATTTAACAATAGAATCGTTTATGCCAATAAATGGAGTTATTTTTAGTGATGGAATAGAATCAGATTTTTTGAATTTCAATAGTGGCTCTATTGTTACTATTGGAATAGCGGAAGAAACAGCAGAGTTAATATTGTAAAACATTGTGTAGTTGCAAAATGTTAATTGAATCTATGTAAAATATATTTACTGAATATTTTTTTATACTTATAAAATAATTTTGTAAATTCGCAGCATAATTTATAACAAACTTAAAATTATGAAAAAAATATTATTTTTAGGAACGTTTATATTTGTTTCGTTTTGTTTGTATTC
>JAITOP010000203.1 GCA_031289895.1 Prevotellaceae bacterium | reverse complement strand
TGACGAAAACGCAATTTATGCCGGAGTTTAGTATAATTCTTTTTTTTATCGCTAATAACGCAAAGTTTTTGCAAAGAGTACAAATTAGGTTTTCATTCTCAATTTTTCAATTCTACATGTCGTGCGGGTGAGCGGTTGCAATTCTACATATCTTTTGTGCTCCGCACTTTTTTGCTTGCGTTCTTTCATCCCCCAATCGCTACGCTTCATTGGGGGTTATTCACATTAAAGTCCTTCGGACTTTTGCCCTATTCGTTAAAATTGTAACTCGTAATTTTTGCATTTAAATAGTTAGACGTTGAGTTATTTGTAAATCATGATATTAAGTAATTTTTACATTCCTACATTATTCACATTAACACATTAGCACATTCTCACATTAACACATTAGCACATTAGCACATTATTCACATTAACACATTATTTCCATTAGCACATTGACTTACATATCCCGTATCTTCGAGTAAATTTGCTTGCATTGATGCTTCTACTGCAAGTTTGTCGCAAAGTTCGTTAAAATGATTGCCGGCATGACCTTCAATCCAAACAAAATTTACTTTATGGCGTTTGTAAACGGTTAAAAATCGCATCCATAAATCGGAATTTTTTTTATTTTTAAAATGTATTCTTTCCCACGATTGAAGCCAGCCTTTGCTTACAGCATCTACCACGTATTTCGAATCGCTGTAAACGGTTACATTTGTATTTTCTAATTTAATATTTTCAAGGGCAACGATTACGGCAAGCAATTCCATTCGGTTGTTGGTTGTGTGAGCATATCCCTGCGAAATTTGTTTGCTGTATTTTCCTGAAATCATAATTGCGCCGTAGCCTCCGTTTCCCGGATTTCCTCGTGCTGCGCCGTCGGTGTATATGGTGATTTCTATCATTATATAATTACTAATTATAATTTTATAATTGTCAGTTATAATATATTTGTAACATTTTGCAAAATAAGCATATATGTATTTTGATTTATATGTTGTTTGCGGTTGAATTAATCAACATCTTCTGCCGAGATAATTGTCGGGTCGTCGCGTTCGCTGTTTCTGTTTGCGGATGTTTCCACTTTCAGAGGATTGGCGCACATTTCTTCGTAATTTTTACGATTTTTGAAAATATCGCAAGCCATATATAATGCCGCACGAAACGAATCGGCATTTGCTTTTCCCTGTCCCGAAATTTCGTAAGCCGTGCCGTGTGCGGGCGATGTGCGAACAAAAGGCAATCCTGCCGTATAATTAACTCCCGTATCGAAAGCCCGCGATTTAAATGCTATCATGCCTTGGTCGTGATACATAGACAAAACGGCATCAAATTTTTGGGCTGCCTCCGAACTCGCAAATCCGTCGGCAGAGTAAGGTCCGAACGCTAAAATATTTTTTGTCTGCGCTTCTTTTATCGCAGGAAATATTATATCTTTTTCTTCAGTTCCTATCACTCCGTTGTCGCCGCAATGCGGATTAAGTCCTAAAATGGCAATGCGCGGTTTCACAATTAAAAAGTCTCTTTTTAACGATTCGTTCAACACTTCAAGTTTCTGAATAATAATACTTTTTGAAATTGATTTTGGCACATCCTGCAATGGTATATGTCCTGTAACAAAGCCAACTTTCAGATTATCGTTGACCATCAGCATCATATAATTTTGTACGCCAACTGCATCAGCCAAAAATTCGGTGTGTCCAACAAACTTTTTTCCGGGAACCTGAACATTATATTTATTTATCGGGGCAGTAAGCATAACGTCTATTTTTTTATCGCGAATATCACGTGTCGCCCACTGCAAGGCTTTTAGCGCACCTTCGCCAGCCATTGGCGTAGAATGTCCTATTTCGGCATGAGCGCTTTCGTTCATCACGTTTATAAAATTTATACATTTATTGCGTGCATCTCGTGGCGACATTATAAGATTGAGGTTAATATTTTCAATTTTCAGCAGATTGCGATAAAACCCCCAGATTTTTGATGAGCCGTAAATTACAGGCGTACAAAAGTCGATAATACGATTATCTTCAAATGTTTTTAACATTATTTCGTACGATATTCCATTTATATCGCCTTGTGTTATTCCGACAACTATTTTTCCGTCTTTCATTTATGTTTTTTTTAATTATATAAACTTCAAAGATAATAAAAAAGTTTAAAAGCGGAACAAATTTTTTTAGTTGTAAGTTGTAAGTTGTAAGTCATAAGTCGTAAGTCGTAAGTCGTTAGTCATAAGTCGTTAGTCGTAAGTCGGTTGTTTCGTTGTTGATTTGAAAACGCTTGGCTTCTCTAACTTCTTAACTTCTTGTTTCTTGGCTCTTGCTCTTGGCTCTCGTTTCTTTACAATTTTATCGTATAACTTATTTTTGTCGTCTGATTTTCATCTTGCTTTAAGTTGTAAATTATATCTTGTGTTTTCACTGTTTTGTTGAAATTTATTTTTATTCTTTTTGTTGATTTCAGCCTCATTCCTCTGTTTCGCACGCTTCCGAATTTTAATAATTTCACTACTCTTATTGCCTCTTCGTCGCAGCCATAACCCAAGCCTTTAAGCACTTGCACAGATTCTACAAATCCGTCGTCGGTTACCACATATTGCAGATGCACGCTGCCCGAAATATCATTTTGCGCGGCTTGTTCGGGATAATGCAAATTTTGAGAAATAAATTCGCTAAGAGCCTTATTTCCTCCCGGATACGTTGGATGCACAAGAAAATGTTTTTGCTTTTTTTCTATCATTTTATTTTAATGCTAACAGATATTTTTTGTTACCCGAATTATAAATTGTAAAAATATTATGTTTTGTTAAAAAATCGTCCAAAGATAACGATTGTTTTGAAAATTCAGCGACTAATTCCTGTGGAAGTTTTTTAGGATAATATCGCTGATATGTTTTTGTATTCAAATAAAATTTTTGAGGCTCGGTATATTCAATAAACTTAAATCCAAGTTTCTCGTAACTTTTTCCCGCCGACCAATCAACATCAGCATAACTCATTATATCATCGGGATTTTGCTCGGCAATAAAATGCGAAATTATTTTTCCAATACCGCCATATACAACGTAATTTCGATAATTTGCAAAACGCACAAGTTCGTATGAGCGATAAATTTTTTGGTTGCGAATAATAGGTCGCCCGCTGCTGAACGTTGCTGCGGCTACTAATTGATTTTTGTAAAACAAACCGTATTTATGCTTTGCTTGCGGCGAATTGTGAAGATGATTTTGCAACAAAAATTCGTCCGTCAGAGTTTTTGTAATGCGCCGAATTTCGCACAATCTGCCGTGAATACGAACAAATTTGCCCAAATGCGCTAATATACGCTGTCGGATAATTTCGTTTTTTGCAATCCAGTTATCTTCCCAAATTACTATTAATTGCAAATTTTGCCTCGCCGTTGCTATTGATAAATTTTGAAAAAACATTTTTTGCGAATCCTCAAAACCAAATGCAGGCAACGGAATTAACAGAAAAACAATTTTTTTATCAGGAATGAAAAGGGTTAGTTGTAAGTTGTAAGTTGTAAGTCGTAAGTCGTTAGTTGTAAGTTGTAAGTCGTTAGTGTACATATCATTTAATATTTGATTTGTACTTATTTCGCCATCATAATTTTCAGTTATAAACGATTTTATTTCGTCGTAAAAATTCATTTTTTTTAATTTGTAAGTTTGCAAAAGTAATAAAGTTTGTAAAGTTCGTAAAGTTTTTAAAGTTCGTAAAGTTCGTAAAGTTTTTAAAGTTCGTAAAGTTTTTAAAGTTATAAAGTTATAAAGTTTTTAAAGTTATAAAGTTTTTAAAGTTATAAAGTTTGTAAAGATTTTGGCAACTCAACAAATCAGCGGCAAAGTGTTGAAATACTTAGGAAATAATGATTAATGATTAGTGGTTAATGATTAATGAAAATCTCTAACTTCTTAACTTCGACTTATGACTAACGACTAACGACTTATGACTTACAACTTACGACTTATGATTATTTTTCAGTCCTGTATAATTTCGCGGATTTACGTTTTTCAATTCCTGTTTTATTTCGTCTGACACATCAAGCGTATCAATAAAATTTTTGATATTTTGCTCGGTTATTATTTCGTTGGTACGTGTCAGTTCTTTAAGTTTTTCGTATGCGTTGGGATATGCTTCGCGCCGCAAAATTGTTTGTATGGCTTCGGCAACGACCATCCAGTTTTTATCCAAATCGCGATAAATTGCATCTTCGTTAAGATAAATTTTGCTTAAGCCCTTAATCACCGATTTAAATCCTATAATTGTGTGAGCGATAGGAACTCCAATGTTTCGCAAAACCGTAGAATCGGTCAAATCGCGTTGCAGGCGCGATATTGGAAGTTTTGCCGACAGATGTTCAAACAGCGCATTAGCAAGACCGAAATTTCCTTCCGCATTCTCAAAATCAATAGGATTAACCTTATGTGGCATTGCCGACGAGCCTATTTCGCCCGCTTTTATTTTTTGTTTGAAATATTCTAACGAAATATACGTCCAAATATCGCGGCACAAGTCAATAAAAATAACATTTATTCTTTTCAGATTATCAAAAATTGCGGCAAGTTTATCGTAATGGTCAATTTGCGTTGTCGATTGCGAGCGTTCGAGATTCAAAATATTTTCCACAAAATTATTTGCAAACGCACGCCAGTCAATTTGCGGATAAGCAACATTATGAGCATTAAAATTTCCTGTAGCACCGCCGAATTTTGCCGAACAACGCAAGGTTTTCAGCAATTCAGTTTGTTTGCCGATGCGCTCAACAAATACATCAATTTCTTTGCCCAAATGAGTTGGCGATGCCGGCTGTCCGTGAGTGCGGGCAAGCATTGGCACATCGCGCCATTCTACTGTTAAACCGCTAAGATAATCAACAATTTCGTTCAACAACGGATAGTAAACCCCGCTCAACGCCTCGTGCAGCGAATATGGCACAGCGGTATTGTTTATATCCTGCGAAGTCAGTCCGAAGTGAACAAATTCGCGGAAATTCGACAATCCCAAATCCGTAAATTTTTCTTTCAAAAAATATTCAACCGCCTTAACATCATGATTTGTCGTTTTTTCGGTTTCCTTTATATGCAAAGCATTTTCGACATTAAAATTCCGATATAAATTGCGCAGTGCGGCATAGCACGATTTGTCGATTTCGGAAAGTTGTGGCAAAGGCAATTCGCACAAAGCAATAAAATATTCAACTTCGACCATAATGCGATATTTAATCAGCGCCGATTCCGAAAAAAAAGGCGACAGCATTTCTGTTTGTTTACTATACCGCCCGTCGATTGGCGATATTGCCGTGAGTGAGTGTAAATTCATTTTATAAAATTTTGTAGGATGCAAAGGTAATAAATAGTTAGTAATACAGATAAAAAAACGAGGATTTTCATCCCCGCTTTTAATGTTTTCACAACGGAATAATCCTTATTGTGAA
>JAITOP010000190.1 GCA_031289895.1 Prevotellaceae bacterium | reverse complement strand
AAGCGACACAAAATCAGTCGCTTTACCATTTACTGCCACCAATATATTGGTGATATGTTTTTCTTTTGTTAATCCGTTTAGTGCCATTGTATTTTATTTTTTAATTGTTTTTATTAAGTATGTTCCATTGTTGTTCAACAAACTGTAATATAAACAGTTTATCCCGTTTCTTTGTTTTTTTCTGTGAATACAGATTTAACAGATACAAACCTATGTCTAATTGTTTTTTATAAGAGGAGATGATATGTTTCCATATCGGTTGTTGCAAACCTATGTAACCGTTACCAGTGTTGCCGTCAGTATCAGCATTAAGTTTTTTTACCCACTTACAGCCGACCACATCGCCCTGCCGCCAAATATCTAACTTAAGCAACAGGTAAAGTTCTGCTATTGTATATCTTCCATCAATCATTTTTTCATTTTTAATGAAGATTATTTTTTTTGCTAAATCCGTAAATTATGGATTTAATTTTTATAAACGCTTTTTTCTACTTCCGTATGTTCTCAAATTCTTCGTTTCCTATTTTTATCGTTTTTGGAGAAATAATCAATGTTGTCAATAATCCTGCTCCTATGGGGTGTATAACTTTCTGATAACTTACGCAATACGCCTCTTTGAATGATATTTGCAAGGCTGCGCCTTCTACTATTTTTGCACTGTTTACCAAAAAACGAAATTCGCCATCGCGTTTTTCCTGCAAATTCATCATCCACGCGGTAAGATTTTCGGATGGAGGCTCGCTTATCGTAATGGTTATTAAACCGCCATATACTTCGCTGTCGGGCTGATTTTTTTCATTTATATCCTGTCTAAAATCTATATCAAATTCTTCGAGTATATATTTTTTCCCTCTAAACAAAAACTTTACAACTATTGCCGGTTTTTGTTTGCCGAAAAACAATCTGCCTTTTCGTATTCTGTCAAAGAATCCCATTATTTTTTACTATAAGGATTTTTATATTCTACATCTCCGATTATCATGCGCCGCGCATTAATTGTTAGCGACAACATTACATTTGGTATGTGGGTTCCCGGTTCGTAATGAATATGAAACTCTACACAGCGTGCGTCTTCAAAATATATTTTTTCCAACGATTCTTCATACGCATCATGAATGCTTATTTCGCCATTGAGTTTTTTTTCCGAATCAAAAGCCCAGCTTAATAAATCATTAGTCGGAAACATGGGCAAAACAACTCTGATATTACCGCCAAGTATTTCGGTGCGTATGTCGCCGCCTTTTGTGATGCCTTTGTTAAAGACGTACTCACAATGATATACATCATAATTCTCAAAATAGAGATTTTGTATGTTCTCTTTCAGCGGCTTGCGTAATTTTAGTGTTGCTTTGCCTTCCATAGTTTATATGTCGATTAAAAATTACTGTTGTTCAACCGACGATGCCCATTCGTTTTCGTCTTCGCCTTTTGTTCCGTCTAATTTAATTACAAAACTTTTTGCGGGGAAGAACGGTGTAATATGAATATCCAGATAAATACGGTCTTTCTGATTCGGGTCGCGCTCAAATCGTACTATCTTGAATTTTTCAATTAAACGGTCTGCACCTTGTACGCTATCAAGGAATTTGATTATTTGTCCTCTTAAATCACGTTCTGTTTTTCCGCTCCAGTTTTCAAATGCGCGGCGGTTTAGGAAATCGAACAATACTTTCATGATATAGTCAAATACGCGAACTACCGAATATGTTTGAAGTCCCAGATTATCACCGTTGAACAGTGTTTTGCCCGAAAATGCCATTACTTTGCCGTATTCGTTTACCATTGGTATTAAGCCCATTCTGTCCAATTCGGAGATTTCGCTTTTTTTCAATGGAAATACTACGCTGTCAACTTCATTAATGCCGCCGTGTTTTTTGCCTGCTGTGATTTGCGACATCAATGTGCCATATACTTTGCCTGCCAATGCTGCTGATGGTGATACACGTAAATCGTTTTCTTCGCCTATTTCGCTGTATTTGCCTCTGCCTACAAGCCAGTTGCATGCCATACAGGTATTGGCTTTGAACACATCGCCTCCTGCAAGGTCTGCCGTCATAAACATTTCTACTACATCATCCGGTTTGTCAACGTCCATAAAATCAGTATAGAGCATGGCTTTATTGTTATAGGCGATTTTCGACCATTTGTCTATTACTTTTGAGTTTTTCAGATAACCCGGAATTACCAACAATGAATAGTTCATTCGTAAATCTAATTTGTCGTAGTTTTGTTTCAATTCATTTGCTATGTGGTCTATGAAACGGGAGTTGTCCAAATCCGTTACCTGTTCTGCAGAGGCATTGACAACTGAAATATTGGTAAGTTTGTCTAATTCAGCATTTTTATAGAACAGCATAACATTTCTGTACGACCTTTCCAGATTTTTGACGGTTTCTATTGCCGTCAATTGATTGTCTTTTAATAATTTTGTTACGCTTTCAGATTCTTCTCTTGATTTGTCAAGCATTTCGCCAACGGTTTCGGATGTGTTCAATAATTCTATCCATAGATTTATCTTATTGCGTAATTCCTGTCGTGATGCTTTACGGGCGTCATCCATTAGGAATGCCTTTTTTCGGGCAGCGCGTTCGGGATTCATGGCGGCTATGCCATCTACTGCATTTTCCAAAAAATCAAAGCCTCCAAAACGGGCTAATTTGCCTATCGATTCATTTAATTCTGATTTTTTACCGACAACTTCCTGTTGTTGGTTAACGTTTGTTTGTTGTTTTTCTACTTTTGCCATAGTATTAAATTTTTAATGTTTATACATTTTCTGCTTCGTTCAATTCTGACAGCACTCCTTGCAAAGCGGCTATAAATGCTTGCTTGGATTCTGCATTTTCCAATGCTCGTTGCAATACTTTATTGGAACGCAGTTGTTTTATAAGGTTGTCGTAAAAATCTTTTTCTGTGTTTACTTTTTTCAAAAAAGGACTTTGTTCTGTAAGTTTTTTAACGCCAAAGTCGCTAACATTCCGAAAATGAAATGTTTCTTTTACAGGCTGACCATCTTCGTTTTGAAACTCTGCATCTATCTGAGGCTTATAATGCTCAAATACTTGTTCGATAGTTGTTAATCCTGTTATTATTTCCGGATTCACTGGTTCTTCGGAGGTAAGTTGTTCTACCAGCATGGTACGGTTTTCGGGAATTGCTGCAATGGATTCCGACGCATCTATTTTTACTTCATTGCCGCCTATTTCATATTGACTTATCATATCTTGATTTTTTAATAGTATTGTTTAATGAATTTGTGTAATTAAAAAATGGAAAGGAACAGGCAAAAACCTTATCCTTTCCATAATTTTGCTTAGCGTACAGGCCAATTTTGTTCAAATTGTGCTCCGCCGATTTTTAGTACCTGTGCCGAAACGACAAAGGTTAATGTCATGGGTTTTGAACCTACTACATCTATCGATTCTTCAAATGAAACAATGTATCCGTTTTCCCATGTCAGTTCTTTCATCTTTGCCTCTTCATCGCCTTTCTTGAATACAATGCTTCCCGAAATCGGTTTAAATTGACTTACCATTTGCTCCAGAATAGATGTGTCTTCTGTTGATTCCACATGTACCCTTACTTTTCCTCCATAAATGTTGGATGATGGGCGACCCTTTGAGTCTACATCCCTTTCGAGTTTGTATTCACAATCAAGAACGTCAAACTCTTTGCCTGCTAGATTTAATGTTGCTCTAAATGCCATAAATTTTACTTTTTTAATTAGACTTAAATTATTTTATTTAAGATATTTGTGATACTACACAAACTATTTACGGCAACCGTTAAAAAAAAATATCAGATATAAATGCTCTTATTCATTTGTCTCGTTTCACATCTATCATTTTATTATTCCACAAAGTAAATAAAAATATTTATATCTTACAAATAAAATCATTTTTTTTGTATATTTGTAACCTGTAATTGTAATTTATCAAATGCAAAAATCGGTTTAATTAAATTCAAAAAATGAAAACTAAAGACGCTATACGCAACGACATTGTTCGTTATGCCAATTTTGTCTGGCAAAATCAGAACTTGAGCAGTCAAAATTCGTTGGTTCAATTGATGATTGAAGAAATATGCAATGAAGTATATTTATTGAACAACAAATTAGATGATACAAATTATTTTGTTCTTAAAAAATTGGTAAGCAAACTGACGCCATCTTCGTTCGGGTATGTTCGTCCGGCTCACGGTATTTTGTATGTAAAAACTGATGAACCTGAATTTAATTTGGAAAAAAGAACGAATTTCTTTATCAAGGTAATTCCTGACGATTTTAAAGAAAAAGAAATCAATTCTATAATTTTTACGCCGATTACAGATATGAAATTGATAAATGCTAACATAACTCACTTTTTTTTCGATAAAACGCTATGGTCAATTGATAACAAAGGAAATAAAGATATTCTGTTTCAAACAGATAAGCAGATAAAACACAATACGGTATGGTTAGGATTAAATATTGATAAAGAAATAAAAAGTTTGGAAAATTTGTATTTTTACATTCAATTTCCACATTTGGATTGCAACCATGAATATTACGATATTCTCCAATATTTACAATGGAATGCAGGAAACAAACCGTTAAAAATGAAACAGGGACTGCCTGTAGATGAAAAAGTTAAATACAGCAAAACCGAAAATGAACTATTGGAATATTATAAAACTAATTATCAAACTATTGGCAATAAAATCAGATTGAATGAATTAAAAGAACACAAAATGCCGGAAGAATTTTCTTCAATTGCAGATGAAAATTTTATATCTGCATTTTCTACTCCATTATATTGGATTTCAATATCTTTTCCTCCGCATTTTCATTCTGAAGATATTGAAAAAATGACTGTTTTGTTAAATGTTTTTCCTGTCGTAAACAGACATTATAACGAAAATAATTTTATCTTAACCGAAAATGAAAAAACAATCTCCTTGCCATCGGATATAGGCGAAGAATTTTTAGAAATGAACAGATTTTCGGATGCGGGCAATAATACTTACAAATGTGTAAATACAATAAAAGAAGAAGGAGAATACATTGCTCAACCTATTCCAAAAAAAGATATAGAAGACCCTCGTATTGCCGATTATTTGGAACGTTTGATAGATGTGGTACAAGATGAAAGTGTTGCTTTTTCAAAAATAGATAAAGACAAAATGTTAATCGTGTACAATGCAATATCTTCACTTCAAAACAGTGATTCTCACAAAGTAGAGCGAAATTGGCTGAACGAATATGCCGATGTTGCAATGTTAACCGTTAAACCTAAGGAAGATACAAAAGATATGACCATAAGTTGGTGGACAACTTATGCCGAAAGGTTAAACGATATTCCCGAAGGCACTCTGTTAATGGCATATAACAATGCAATATTAAACAAAACCGATGCCGTATTTTTAACCCGCGTACACGGAGGCAAAAGTTTCTATGATTTTGAAAGTTTGAAAGCAATAAACAGGTTTTATACCACTTCGCACGACAGAATACTTACCAAACATAATATTTTGAATTTTTGCCGCATAGAATTAGGAAAATACGTAGAAAACATAGATGTTGTAAAGAATGTACGTATAAGTCATAAACGAAATGAAGGTATGTTAAATGTCATTGAAATACAAATAAAGCCACGACCTGAATACGCTGATTATCTGCAAAACACCGGAATACTCAAGGAACTGTACATTAGATTACGGCAAAGGTCGCCAGATACTTTTAACTACAAAATTATTCTTTCTTAACCAAATGCTGTAATTCCGGGTCGTCAGCAATCCGCATAAGTTCGTCAGCAACAATCTGTTTAACATCGGCTTTTATCCGGTTGTAGTTGAGTTCAATTTCATGTTGCATGGTGTCGTTGCCTTGCTCGTTGCGGAAATCTAAAATGTCGGGAATTTGTTTGTAGGCTTTTGTTTCGTGAGTTACGGCGGCATTGTCAACTACTATAATTTTTCATCGTTCAAAACGTCTTTCGGGTCGGGATTTAGCGACACGTGCAAAACCGTTTTTTCCGTTTTATTATTTGCCAGAATATAAGGTTCAAACGAGCGCAGACAGCCGTTTATATCACAAATTCCGGCTGCCGTTTCAATCATGCGATTGGTGAAAATCACCTTTGCCTGCCCGTCATTCACCTTGATTTGACTATACGAAAGTGCGCCGTAAAGATTATTGCTTGCGCTGATTTTTGCAACCATTTTTTTTCAATTACGAATTATAAATTACGAATTACGACAAATATTTTGTTTCAAATTCGGCAGTTAAATCAATAATTTTTTGATTCAGAGCGACCAATTCCAGCGTTGTTTTTTCCAATTTATA
>JAITOP010000086.1 GCA_031289895.1 Prevotellaceae bacterium | reverse complement strand
TGTTAAATGCCAGCATGATGTCTTCATCGCTCGACCCCATAACGTAATGTCCTCCGGGAACAAGAACCATTCCTTTTGGAGGAATTTCGGTTCGTTTAATTCCTGATACTCCTTTGACTTTTCTTTTGTCGTGGGGCGCCCATGAACCTCCGGGGTTGTTGCTATTTCCTTTTTTAAAAAGCGAACATCCTGTAAGTAATCCACTCAGCAGGAAACATGTTAAAAAACTTAGTAGTACTAATCTTCTCATATTTTTAATTTTATAAATAACGAATACTTTTCCGTTGATTATTTCTTTTTTCTGTTACTATTGAGAATCGGTAGCTCACTAATATTTCGTGAGCGCCTCCTCCGTATTTTTCTATTTCTGTCGTAAAATAATCATAAGAATATCCAACTTTCAAATTTTTTATTAACTCTAAACCTACATTAAAAACCACCGCTTCCTCTATTCTGTATGATAATCCGAACCAATATTTTTTCTCGTAAAACAAATGTGCATTCATCGTATATTTACCTACTCCTAAATCGGTATTTATACAAATTGATGGTCGTATTTCGTAATTTCCTGTAAACCCAAAAACGTAACGATAACCTGCCATTGCATAAAATGTTCTTCCGAACGTTGTTTTTTCGCTTGCTTTTGTCATTGCTGCTCTGTTTACGTGCGTGCATGATAAGCCTGCAAAAAATTTATTATTTGTATAATACACTCCTAATCCCGCGTCAAATGTTGTTGCCTCTACGTCTCCTGTCGGCAGTAATATGTCGCCTGTTCCGCCGTCGGGCAATCGCCAGTCTTTCGAGTCGTATTTGCTGTTTATCATTCCAAGTGATATTCCTACTCCTATTTTTCCTGCCGGAAGTTCAAAAATATACGAATATCCCAAATTAAATCCCGGCGTTTTAAGGTATCCTATTTTGTCATTAAAAACCGACAAACTTATTCCGCTGTTTATAAAATGTAGTGGTCCGTTAACATTTAACACTGTTGTTGCTGGTGAACCATCTAAATTTTGTGTCTGAACCCGATAACCTACTGTTGCATTAAATAAATCATCATCATCAATTCCATAACTTCCCGGATTAAGATACCCCTGATTAAATACTCCTTGACTAAAATGGCTGTCTTGCTGTGCTATAGATTGTATAGAACAGGTCAACAAAGCTATTATTATTATACGTTTTATCACTTTTAATTTCCAATTTTTCAACCCGCAAATACACTTAGTCGAACTGCAAAGTTATATATTTTTTACTTATCAACAATATTTGTGCATAAATAGTTTGCTTTTCTTTCATTTTTTTTCAATTATTAACACTTTCTTTTCATATTTAACTCATTTTTTGCATCTCTCGTATCCATCTTATTGGTATATCTTTGTTGCATGCCTTTTGATAATCGGCAAAAGTGCATGCTATTGTTTTTGTTTTGTTACCGTCTGAAACCTCTATCCACCAGCGATTTGTGATGATACTTTTATAAAATATCAGGTTTGATGATGAGTTTCCCATATCAACTATAAATTTTTTAAATTTTATTTTTTTCGGTGTTTCTACAATTCTGTTTGCAAGTCCATCGGCAAAATGCCATATTGTCTGTGCTGTAAGATTGTTAGTTACAGCGTTTTCCGATTGTCCGCAAACTATATTCAGTTGCGATATTTTGTTTGATAATCCTGCGCAGTTTGCTATTGCGCAAAGTTCTTCGGCGTACAAACCGTTTGGCGAAAGTGTTGTTCCGCCGTCGCTGTGGCGCACTGCTGCAAGGTCGATAGCAATAAAATGACTGTCGCGCAATATTGGTTCAAGATTATTTGGCTCGTTGCGATATTCGCTGAGACGCATGGTGTTACAATTATTTTTATTGAGTTTATTGATTATTGTTTTGTGTGAAAAATAATTTTGATAAGCTATTGCTGATATTTCATTTTTTGTTTTGCCTGTTAGTTTTGCGATATGTTTGTTGCTGCTTGTAATATTAGGCAAAACAAGTATTGTACTTGTGTCTTTTGTCTGTCTTATATTTAGTAATGATGCGGAAATTTCATCGTTTTCGCACAAAAAAATTGTGTTTAATTTCTTTTTATTTATATTGGATATTATTTTTTTTATTTCTTTTTCATCATATTCAACGTTCCCTAAATCAAGTATTTGGATACTGTCGCTTTGGTATAAATTATACAATTCTTTTCGTATATTTAAAAATGTTTTTTTATCAGCGTTTTTTGCGATGCCGATTATTGCCGCTGTAAATTGATTTTTGTTGTCGGCAAGTGAAAAGTCATTATCGGCAAGCGTAGTAATACTGCCGATTTGCGCTGTTTTGCTTTTGTAGTTTTTTATTATCGAATTATCCGTATTATTTGATTTTTTCATGTTTTTTCAACTTTCATATTTTAAAATTATCGGGATTCATTTTGTTTTGAAGGTGGAGCGGTATATCTTTTCTTTATTTCCTGTATTTTGTTTTCGATTGCTTTTTTATGCTCAGACATGCGGTGTGCAAGATAAAACAACCCCATTGCGACAAACATCAAAATAAGAGCGAATATGCCAACATAAAGAGTCAAAGTTGTTCCTTCAAGCGAGTTCGAAGATGTACTTGGTTGATTTCCTATTTGTATATCAAAAGGTGTTGTGAGTATCTGTACGAATTTCACAGCATAATAAATACAATATCCCGAGCAAATAAATGCCAATAAATAACAACCATAAATTTTAACCATTTGCAAAATAGGATTATAACGGTCTATCAGTTCTTTTTGTACAAATACATCGTGTCGTTCGTTGTCTCTGACATATTTTATGGCATGTTTTACCAACTCTTCATCATAATCAGCTGCGATTAAAAATAACTCTATCTCGTCAAGTGTATTTGACGCTCTTAACAAGTCTATTTTCTTATATATTTCACCTATTTCTGTCATGTTAATTTTTTTATAATAAATTAAATGATATTATCTTCTTTTTGTTGTAGTTATTACCTTTGTTTTTGTAGTTTTTTATTATCAAATTATCTGTATTGTTTTATTTTTTTTTCATGTTTTTGTTTTTTGTAAAAAATCGGAACGTATTATAAAAATTTCACAAATATAGTAACAAAAAATAAATAAAAATAAAAGATGGCAAGAATCCGTTAGGATTCAAATGTTTGTAGAAAATGAATGTCCGCACATCACCTGCGACCACATACGGGGTCGAACAATTGGGGAATTTGCACATTTCTACCAACATACAATCCCTATCGGGATTTTTTTTGTCATCTGTTATCATTTTTTGCATATTTCATCTATATTAAGTTGCCCTTTTATGTCGTTTAATTTTTTTCAATTTTTAATTCTTAATTCTATTACTATTTTCTTGATGCCGGTTTTTTTGTTTTTGCTCTTGTTTTTGTCTTTGGTTCTTTACCTTTTTGTTCGCTAATAAGTGCTATACAATCCTGATGTGTAAGCGTTTTAGGGTCTTGTCCTTTTGGAATTTTGTAATTTTTCCCATCGCAGGTTATATACGGACCGTAAAATCCGTTTAACACTTCTATATCGCCGAATTTTGCTATGTTTTTTTCGCTGTCTTTTTTGCGTTTTTCTTCTATCAGTTCTATTGCTCTTTTTTCTGTGATTGTATATGGGTCATCTTCTTTTTTCATTGAAATAAATTTGGAATCGTGGCGCACGTAAGGTCCGAAACGCCCTGTGGATGCTACAATTTCTTTGCCTTCGTATTCGCCTACTGTGCGCGGCAGGTCAAATAATTTCAATGCCTCGCCGAGAGTAAGCGTTTCTATAAGCTGGTCTTTTTTGAGGCTCGAAAATTTCTTTTCAGGGTCGTCGTTTGTGCCGAGTTGTGCAATAGGACCAAAGCGTGCAATGCGTGCCGATACTTGCTTTCCGCTTTTCGGGTCTATGCCTAAAATGCGTTCGGCATTTGCAAGTTGCGCTGTTTCGAGCGACTCGTCAACTTTTTTGTGAAATGGCTTGTAAAATTTGTGCAGCATAACAACCCAATCTAATTTTCCTTCAGCAATTTCGTCAAAATATTCTTCAATTTTTGCGGTAAAACTGAAATCGAGGATATTAGAGAAGTTTTCGATAAGGAAATCAGTTACTACAATTCCTATGTCGCTGGGGAAGAACTTGGTTTTTTCAGCGCCTACAATTTCTTTTAAATTTTCGGTTACAATGTCCTTTGTTTTGAGCGTCATTTTTGTATAACTGCGTTCAACTCCGGCTCTGTCTTCTTTCAGTACATATTCGCGTGCGATGATTGTCGAAATTGTTGGTGCATAAGTTGATGGGCGTCCAATTCCCAATTCTTCGAGTTTTTTCACTAAACTTGCCTCTGTATATCGCGGCGGATGTTGCGAAAAACGTTGTGTAGCCGTAATTTCCTTGCGTGCAACGGTTTGTCCTGCCACAAGTGCGGGAAGCAATCCTGTTGTTTCGGCATTTTCGTTATCGTCATCATTTGATTCCATATAAACTTTCAGAAATCCGTCAAATATAATTACTTCGCCTGTTGCCTGAAACTTTTTTGTTTCGTCCGAAATATTTATGTTTATTGTTGTTTTTTCAAGTTCGGCATCTGCCATTTGTGAGGCTATTGTTCGTTTCCAGATTAAATCGTACAGTTTTTTTTCTTGAGGTGCGCCTTCAATTTCGGTGTTTTGTAAATATGTGGGGCGAATTGCCTCGTGCGCCTCCTGTGCCGATTTCGATTTGGTTTTATACTGACGTGTTTTCACGTATTTTTCACCGAAAAGATTTTCTATTGTATTTTTTGCTGCGCCTAAGGCTAATGTCGAAAGATTTGTTGAATCGGTACGCATATAAGTTATAAGCCCGCGTTCGTACAGCCTTTGCGCGATATTCATTGTTTGCGCTACCGAAAATCTGAATTTGCGGCTTGCCTCTTGTTGCAATGTTGAGGTTGTAAAAGGCGCGGAGGGCGATTTTTTTGTCGGCTTTTTATCTACGCCTTCTACTGTAAATATCGCATCTTTACATTTTTCCAAAAAAACTTTGGCTTCTTTTTCTGTCTTGAAATCCGCCGAAAGTGTTGCTTTCAGTTGAAATTTTTGCTTTTCATCAGCAGATATAAATATTGCCGAAACTTTATATGCTGTTTCGGTTTTGAATTCCATTATTTCGCGTTCGCGTTCAACAATCAGGCGCACGGCAACCGACTGTACCCGCCCTGCCGATAACGACGATTTTATTTTTTTCCATAAGATAGGCGACACTTCAAAGCCCACCAAGCGGTCGAGTATGCGGCGTGCCTGCTGTGCATTTACAAGGTTTATATCAATTGTTCGCGGATTTTGTATTGCCTCTAAGATTGCATTTTTTGTAATTTCGTTGAATGTAATACGTTTTGTGTTTTTATCGTCAAGTTTAAGCACGTTGTACAAATGCCACGCTATAGCCTCTCCTTCACGGTCTTCATCGGACGCAAGCCATACTGTTTTTGCCTGTTTTGATAATTTTTTCAATTCTTCAACCAACTTCTTTTTATCGGGCGAAACAACATATTCGGGCTTGAAATTATCGTTAACATCTACACCAAGTCCTTTTTTCTCCAAGTCGCGGATATGTCCGTAGCTTGACGTTACAAAATAATCCTTACCTAACAACTTTTCTATTGTTTTTGCTTTTGCCGGAGATTCTACTATCACTAAATTTTCTTGCATTATCTGATTTATCTTTTTTACGGCTCATGTTGTAATAATTTTATACGTGTTGTAATAATTTTATAATTAAAGAGCCACATTTGTTTATACTTTCAAATATTTTAATCCTCGTTTATTCACTTTTTCGAAAATTAATTTTGTACAAAGTAAATCATAAAAAAATAATGTTCAAAAAAAATATTTTTTTATAAATTAATTAATTAACGATTGTCAACCCATAAAACAACTGAAAACAAACACCTTAACCACTTTGTTAAAAATAATAAAATTTATTTTTCGATTTTCAAAAAAGGAATAAAAAAAGAAAAAAACGAGATTTTGAGATAAATTAAGAATTAAGAATTAAAAATTAAGAATTAAGAATTAAAATCAATTACGAATTACGAAATTACGAAATTACGAAATACGATTGAAAATCAATTACGAATTACGAAATTACAAATTACGAATTGTGCTGAATAGCGCGTCATTGCGAGGAACGAAGCAATCCAGAAGGAGAATTAAAAGTTAAAAACTCTGGATTGCTTCGCTACGCTCGCAATGACGAAAAAAATGTCAGAATCAGGATTTACAGGATTTTTGGATTATTAGGATGAAAATCAATTACGAATTACAAATTACGAATTACGCTGAATAGCGCGTCATTGCGAGGCACGAAGCAATCCAGAAGGAGAATTAAAGATTAAAAATGCTGGATTGCTTCGCTACGCTCGCAATGACGAAAAAATGTCTGAATCAGGATTTACAGGATTTTTGGATTTACAGGATTAAGAAAAAGAAACATAAGGTTCAAAAAAAGTACAAGAGGCGCGTCATTGCGAGGCGTGAAACAAAGGACAAAAAGAATTAAGAATTAAAAATTAAGAATTAAAAATTAAAAAAGAACAACCGACCAAATACCAGATACCAACGACCAAATACCAAATACCAGATACCAACGACCCCCAAAAACCCCCTTAAAAAAATTTTCCAAACACCTAATTTGTTATTTACCCTATTTCTTGTATATTTTGATACTTTTAACGATTTATCGCCAAAAATTAACGCGTTAACATTCTTTAACTAAAAATACTTATTTTTTTAACACTCCTGTAATTTGTTGTGTATTAGTTTGTTTGTGGTCGTATTATTTTTATTTTGACTTGTAACGTCCTTTTAATGTGATTTTTTTTGGGAAATGATAAAAAAAATAACAAAATTTGCGCTTTGAAAATCGAAATTCAATGGCTAAAATTGTAAATGAGATAGAAAAATTTAATGAAATTAGACGTGTAAGAGGAGATAAAAAATAGTTCTGAACAAGTGAAATTATCAATATCAGCAGGTACGATGCTTTTTGTTGTAAACAGGAATTTTTTAAGGCAAAAAAAATGAAAATGAATATATACTTAACAAGTTGAATTTATGTTTATTGAACTTCGATTATATATAAAAAAACGACATGAACTATTATACTTAAAAAAACATAAAATATTGAAAAAATTAAAAACACACAAAAATATGAAAGCAAAAAAATTTGTTGCTGAAAGATGTTGTATTCTTTTTGCAAGTTTGTTTATTTCTGTTGCGACCTTAGCGCAGGATGTTACCTTAGCGCAGGACGAAAATCCAAATCGCAATGCCTTGGGATTGCTTATGCACGAATCTCATTTGGAAGTACTCTCGGTAAAACTCGAGCATTTCCCTGACAGAGAAGAGCAAAAAATTCCCGATAAAACATATTCTTTCGGCTTTTATACTTTGAATGAAATGCATCAGCTAAGTCAGATAGAATTAAATGTTTACATATATGAGCATTTGCGTTTTGAAGGCGATAAAATATTTGCAACAAGCGCAGGCGCAGAAGAAAGACAAATAAGCATAATCGTAAATCCCGAAGATATGTACATACCCGAAGGAAATAAAAACGGTAAAGCAACATTAATTTGCGAAGGTTTTGATGCAATAAATGTTGAATACAATCAGCAAGTGATAGAAGGGCTGCGTGCCTGTGTGTTTAAATACTCTTTTAGAGAACAAACCGGCTCTGATGCCGAAGGCGGTTCTTATACTGCCGAAGTAACCTATTTAATGAAATAAAAAAAATTATAATATGAAAACGAATAAAAATACCATCTTAAAATCATTTGGCATTTGCTTTTTGGCAGCCCTTTTGTTTTGTTTGGCAGGCAGCAAATCTTATGCGCAATGTTCAATATCTCTTACAGCAACAGGAAATCCTGCGGGATGCGGTTACGGTTCAATAACTGTTGTTCCTACGGTTAGTGCAGGCATAGACCCTGCCAGCCTGAGAGTTGCTGTTGTAAAATCTCCTTATGGTGCAGCTGATACA
>JAITOP010000134.1 GCA_031289895.1 Prevotellaceae bacterium | reverse complement strand
GACTTTTTTCTATTCGGCAAAATTGTAATTTCATAATTTGTAATTGTTTAGCAATGAAAAACAAATAAGATATAAATGTCTCCGGATTGCTTCGTTCCTTGCAATGACGCATGGATTTCACGTCATTGCGAGGGACGAAGCAATCCGGAAATTAAAAATATTACATTTATTTATTTTTTATGCCTTAGTTGTTTCTTTTGCAAAAACATCTTGCGTCTTGTCTCTTTTTTGATTTAATAAGCACACAGATAAAAATCAATTACGAATTACGATTTTGTTGTTGATTTGCTTTTTGTTTAATTGTTGATTTGAATAAGCACACAGGTAAAAATCAATTACGAATTACGAATTACGATTTTGTTGATAATCTGAAAATCTTTAAAAACTTTAAAAACTTTATGAACTTTCTAACTTCTTGGTTCTTGTATCTTGGTTCTTGTCTTTATGAAAAAAAATAAATATTTTTTCAGATAATTCACTTTTGTATTGAAAAAATATATAATTTTGATATTGAAAAAAAAATAATAAAATAATAATAAAATACATAAATCTTATTGCCATGAATAAAATTAAAAATTTAGCCATTATTGCATTTGCTTTATTGAGCATTTTTGCATGTAAACAACGTCCGGTAGAACCCGAATTTAACGAATACGTAGAAGCGTTTACTTACGGTATTGTTTCTATTGAATCTACAATAAAAGTCCAGTTGTCGCAGGCGGTTGACGACTTTTCATTTGATGATGAAAATGTTATTAAAACGCTGTTCAAAATCAAACCCGAAGTGAAGGGCGATGTTCATTTGCTTGACGACAACAGAACCATTGAATTTATTCCTGCCGAAAACTTAAGTCCCAACACCGAATATCGCGTTGAATTTTATGTTTCGAAAGTGATAAAACAGGCAACAGGAAAAAAGAAAACATTTGAATTTTCGTTTTCAACAATAAAGCCGTCATTTTCGTTCAGTTCGAGTATAGATATGTCAACGCCTAACGATTACGATTTGTATGTAATCTCAGGAAACATATATACAGCCGACAAATCAGCCGACAATGATGTTGAAAAAATGCTGAAAATAGAAACAAAAGAAAAATACATTTTGCATTGGTTGCACGAAGGTAATTCGCACATTTTCAGAATAGACAGTATCAGAGCAAAAGAAAAAGATTTTTTTGTAAATATCGAGCTAAACGGCAAAAGTATTGGCAGCGATAAAAGCCTGAAAGAGGCAGTAAAAATACCAAATATCACCGATTTTGTTTTGCTCGGTATTGATATTAATCGCGACAGCGAAAATCCCGAACTTATATGCACTTTTTCGCATCCGATAGATACCAAGCAATCGCTGAAAGGGCTGATAACCATTGATGGTTGCTCAGATTCTGAAACAACTTACAGAGTAAAATTAAATAAAATTTATGTTTATCCGAAATGCGATATTACAGGCAGCCGCAATGTTACGGTGCATAAAGGAATTGCAAATATTAAGGCTTTAAAATTAAAAGAAAATTATACGGAAGAAATAGAATTTAAAGTTCAAAAACCGGATATAAAACTTTTGTGTCAAGGCGGAATTTTACCAAATTCAAACGGACTTATCGTTCCCTTTCAAACCGTGATGGTGAAAGCTGTTAACGTGAAAGTTATAAAAGTTTACGAAAGCAATATCATGCAGTTTTTGCAGGTGAACGACATAAGAGGCAATCGCGAAATGAAACGCGCAGGTCGCCTGATTACAATGAAAACAATAAAACTTGATGATGAAAAATCTAAAAAATTGAGGCAGTGGAATACCTATTCGCTTGATTTGTCCAACATTATCACACCTGAACCGGGTGCGATTTACAGAATTGAAATGAGCATCACACGCGCCAACAGTTTGTACGAATGTGATAACAATACAGACGAAGATAATTTTGAATCGCAGTATGACAGCGAATCAAGTAAATACGACAATCCAAACGATTATTATTATTACGATTATTATGATTATTACGATGATGATGACGATTACGATAGTTACGGAAACAGACGCAACGACCCTTGCAGCAATTATTACTACAATAATTGCAAAGTTGCCTGTAATGTGCTGGCATCCGACATAGGCGTTATTGCCAAAATGGACAAAATGAAAACCATAAAAGCAGCAATTTCAAATCTTGTTACGGCAAAACCAATGGGCGATGTGTCGGTTGAAATTTATAATTACCAGCAACAACTGATAGGAAAAAGCAAAACATCATCCGATGGATTTGCTGAAATTACATACGCAAACAGCAAGCCGTATTTACTTATAGCAAAACACAATAATCAACGTTCATACCTGCGTTTGGACGATGCTTCGTCGTTAAATCTCAGCAGTTTTGATGTGTCGGGCGCAGTTGTTGAAAAAGGTTTGAAAGGTTATATTTACGGCGAGCGCGGAATATGGCGTCCGGGCGATACGCTGTTTTTAAATTTCATATTAAAAGACCCGAATAATATAATTCCAAAAAATCATCCTGTCGAATTTGAACTTATAAATCCTTTGGGACAATCAATAATTAAGAAAAAAGCAGTTGGCGATGAATATAACTTTTTTCCATTCACAGTAAAAACAGAAAGTGATGCGCCAACAGGAAACTGGATGGTTTATGCACGAATTGGCGGAACAACTTTCAGCAAAAGCATAAAAATAGAAACTATCAAACCCAACAGATTAAAAATAGAATTGAGTATTAAGCCCGAATCGCTTGCATCGGGAACAATAGATGGAACAATCACTTCGCGCTGGCTGCACGGTGCTACTGCCAAAAATCTTAAAACAGATGTTAACGCATCATTGGCTTACACGGGAACGTATTTCAAAGGTTACGAAACATATTCGTTTGACGACAGAGCAAAATATTATTCAAGCGAAGAAATTAATGTTTTTGAAGGAAAATTAAATGATGAAGGCATAGCAAATTTTCATAAAAAAATAAGTTGCAACGCACCCGGAATGGTAACAGCAACATTCTTTACACGAGTTTACGAAGATGGAGGCGAATTTAGTATCAATGCGACAAAAGAAAAAATAATTCCGTATAAATCGTTTGTCGGTATTCGTCCGCCAAAAGGCACAGGCGGTTATGGAATGTTAGAAACCGACAAGGTGCAAAATTATGAAGTGATATGTCTCGACGGCAACGGAAAACCTGTATCATCCAACGATGTTGAAGTGAACATATATAAAAGCAGTTGGTGGTGGTGGTGGAGTTCATATAACGGACGTTGGGCAAATTATTCGGAGCAATCGTATCGCGACAGAGTTGCAAATTTCAAAATAAATATATCAAACGGAAAAGGAGCATTTCAATACACCGCCGCACATGATGAGTGGGGATATTATTATATTTCGGTAACCGATAAATTGAGCAATCACCGAACAAGCATTGCATCGTATTACGATTGGCCCGGCTGGGCAGGCGCACCTCGTCAAGCCGACGGCGGAGGTTCTGCAACATCAATTATTATCGCCACCGATAAACCAAAATACAATGTGGGCGAAAAAGCAACAATCACATTTCCATCGTCCGAAGGCTCGCGGGCGTTGATTAGCATAGAATCGGGAAGTAAAGTACAGCAAATGTTTTGGGTTGACGGAAAAGCAAAAGAAACAAAAACAATTATTGATATTACCGAAGATATGGTTCCAAATATTTATCTCAATATTTCGCTTATTCAACCTCATGCACAAACAGCAAACGATTTACCGATACGGCTTTACGGAATAATTCCGGTACTTGTTGAAGATGAACAAACAATACTGAAACCCAAAATCGTAATGCCCGATGTACTTCGTCCCGAAGAACCGTTTAAAATAAAAATAAGCGAAGAAAAAAATCAACCCATGTCATACACAATTGCTATTGTTGACGACGGTTTGCTTGATATAACAAACTTTAAAACGCCAAATGCGTGGCAAACTTTTTTTGCACGCGAGGCATTGGGAATACGCTCGTTTGATATTTACAATCTGGTAATAGGCGCGTATGGCGGAAAAATTGAACAATTATTTGCAATCGGCGGCGGCGACGAAGGCACTGGCGATGATAATAACGAGGTAAACAGATTTAAACCTGTTGTAAAAGTATTAGGTCCGTTCACATTAAAAGGCGGCACAAAAGAACATTCGATAAAACTTCCGAATTATATAGGCTCGGTTAGAGTAATGGTAGTTGCAGGAAACAACAAAGCCTACGGAGCGGCAGAAAAAACAGTCGCCATTAAAAAGCCGTTGATGATATTGGCAACTCTACCGCGTGTGCTTGGTCCCGGCGAAGATGTTTCGCTCACAGCAAGCGTTTTTGCAATGGAAGATAATATCAAAAACGTAAAAGTAGAAGTACAGGCAAACGATATGTTTGAATATGCAGACGATAAAACAAAAAATATATCGTTTAAAACCACAGGAGATGAATTTGTATTGTTCAAACTTAAAACAAAAAAAAAACTTGGCGCAGGAAAAGTAAAACTGATAGCAACATCAGGCTCTGAAAAAGCAGAATATGAGATTGATATTTTAATACGAAACTCAAATCCCAAAACATATCATACCGAAAGTAAAATTGTAAGCGCAGGACAAACGTGGGACGGCGCATATAAGTTGAACGGAATGGAAGGCACAAATGCGGTGAGTATCGAAGTTTCCACGTTTCCGCCGATAAATCTCAAAACCCGTTTGGATTATCTTCTTCAATATCCGCACGGATGTATTGAACAAACAACATCGGCAGCGTTTCCGCAGATTTATTTAAATTCGGTTACCGAACTCACTCAATCGCAAAAAACCCAAGCCGAAGAAAATGTAAAAGCAGCATTGTACCGTCTGCGCTCGTTTATTACAACCGATGGCGGATTTTCTTATTGGGCGGGCGACCGTTATGCAAATCTTTGGGGAACAAGTTATGCCGGACATTTTATCATCGAAGCCGAAGCGCAAGGTTACGCCGTTCCGCAGTCAATGAAATCGAACTGGATTAAATTTCAAAAACGCGAGGCTAACGAATGGACTAAATCAAAACAAAAAGGAGATTATTATTCGTATTCGCAAAACGATTTCGACCAAGCGTACAGATTATATACACTTGCTCTGGCAAAACAACCCGAAATAGGCGCAATGAACCGGTTGAAAGAACAAAAAGACCTGTCGCTGCAAACAAAATGGATGCTGGCAGCCACCTATGCTATGGCAGGACAACAACAAACGGCAAAAAATATTATCAATAATCTGGCAACAGAAATAACGCCGTACAGCGGATTTTCACAAAGTTTCGGCTCATCGGAGCGCGATATGGCTATGATTGTTGAAACATTAATGCTATTGTCGGAAAAAGACCTTGCGTTTACAGTTGCTAAAAGAATATCCGAAAAACTAAACACCAACGATTGGATGAGTACGCAAACCACAGCCTATTGTTTGAGAACCTTATCGCGATTTGCAATGCAATATCAAAACAAACAAATTAATTTCAGCTACAACGACAACGGAACGCAAAACGTGAAAACAGATAAAACAATATGGAAAACCGATATTAAAAATATCAAAAACGAAGGTTCGCTGAATATAACAAACAAAAGCGATGCGCCAATATTTGTAACGCTGCAAACAGAAGGAATACCATTGGCAGGAAACGAAACAGCACAAGCCGGCGGATTGAAAATAGCGGTTCAGTATATTGATGAAAATAATGTTCCGATAGATGTTTCAAACCTGCCGCAAGGTAAAGATTTCACCGCGCGGGTAAACGTAGAAAATAACGGTACGGGCGGAAATTATACAAACCTTGCGCTGTCGCAAATATTTCCATCGGGATGGGAAATTATAAACTCGCGCATTGTAAACGACAACGACGAAAGTGGCAGCAATCAAACATTCACCTATCGTGATATCAGAGACGACAGAGTGCTTACATACTTTAATTTGCCCGCAGGACACTCGAAAATATTTTATGTAAAATTGACCGCAGCATACGTAGGAAAATTTTATCTGCCCGCGCAATCGTGCGAAGCAATGTACGACTCTAAAATTTCGGCAAACAATGTAGGCAAATGGGTAACGGTTTTTTGAATTAAGAATTAAGAATTAAAAATTAAGAATTAAGAATTGGTTGGATGTTTCATTGGTTTTTTGTTGATTTGTTGATTTGTTGATTTGTTTTTTGTTGATTTGTTGATTTGTTTTTTGTTGATTTGAATAAGCACGCAGATAAAAATAGTGGTTAATGATTAATGATTAGTGATTAATAACGACTAAATACTAAATACCAACGACTAAATACAAAATACGGAATACGGACTACTGAATACTGACTACGGAATACGGAATACTGAATACGGACTACTGAATACTTTTTTATTAAATGGAATTTAAATTACGAAAATTTACAGAATCGGATGCCGAAAGTTTGGCAAAACACGCAAATAATATCAACATTGCAAAGTGGTTGACAAATATGTTTCCAAATCCATATACACTCGAAGATGCGAAAGGATTTATCGCCACAGTTGCCAATGATAATCCCGCCAAAGTATTTGCAATTGAAATTAATGGCGAAGCCGCAGGTGCAATAGGAATTTTTCCGCAATCAGACATTCATGCGAAAAACGCCGAAATGGGATATTGGTTATCCGAAAAATACTGGGGCAACGGAATAGTGCCGCAAGCAATTAAAGAAATGGTTGATTACGGATTTAAAACATTTGACATAACCCGAATTTTTGCCCGTCCGTTTTCTGCAAATTTGCGTTCGCAGCGAGTACTGCAAAAGTCAGGATTTCTGATTGAAGCGCAACTATCAAAAACCATCTTCAAAAACGGTGAGTATTTTGACGAAATTATTTATGGGGTTCGAGTTGTAAGTTGTAAGTCGTAAGTTGTAAGTTGGTTTGTTAAAATTGTATTTTTAAAAATAGAAATGAGATGAAACATTTTTTATTATTTTGCACAAGTTTTTTTGTTCTTAATTTATTATATGCCCAAACACCTGAATTTATTCCTTATCAGAGTGGTTATTTGTGGGGATATTGTGACAGTTTAAAGAATATTGTAATACCTTGTGAATACAATGAGGTATCTTTTTTTTCGGAAAATTTTGCCAAAGTAAACATAAATGGAAAATACGGATTTATTAACAAAGCAGGAGAGCAAATTGTTCCCTGCATATATAGAGATGTATATGATTTTCGTAATGGATTTGCCAAAGTAATGATTCGTTCAAAATGGGGCGTTATTGATACCACAGGACAAGAAATTATTCCTTGTATTTATGATTATTTAAATTTTTATTCTAAATCAGATTTTTCTATTGTTGAGATAAATGGAAAATGGGGAACTATAAATAATAAAACAGGCGAACAAATCATTCCGTTCATTTATGATATGATGCATCGTATGAGTTATAATTTGATTTTAGCAGAAACAAATGAAAAATACATATTATTAGACAAAACAGGAAATCAAGTTAATCCACATGAATATGACTATGTCGAAATGATACCTGAA
Organism: Prevotellaceae bacterium; assembly: GCA_031289895.1. Classification (GTDB taxonomy): domain Bacteria; phylum Bacteroidota; class Bacteroidia; order Bacteroidales; family UBA932; genus JAIRKV01. Next base: position 1,054 of record JAITOP010000134.1, on the reverse strand, counting down.
TATTTAATAGCTGTTAAAAGAAATAATAAATGGGGATATGTTAACCCAACAGGGAAAGAAGTTATTCCATGTATATATGATTATGTTTGGCTATCATCTTCAGAAGGATTAGTAGAAGTATGTCTTAATGGCAAATATGGATCTATGGATACGTTAGGACACTTAGTTGTTCCTTTTATATATGACAATATATGGTATTGTTCAGAAGATTTAGCAGGAGTTAAAATCAATGAAAAATATGGATTTATTGATAAAACAGGAAAACAAGTTATCCCTTGTATTTATGATGAAATATCGTGCATTTTAAATGATGTAATAAGAGTAAAACTTAATGGCAAATATGGATTCATTGATAAAACGGAAAAACAAATTGTTCCTTGTATTTATGATGATGTATATCGTTTTTATAATGGAGCTGCTAATGTAATGCTCAATGGAAAATGGGGTTTTGTTGATAAAAAAGGAAAACAAATTGTTCCCTGCATTTATGATGAAGTGGATAATCATAAAGGATTTTTATATCTGAAATTAAATAAAAAATGGACACTGACAGATACAACAGGGAAGATAATTTCATCATTAATGTATGATGATGTTGGATATTCTTATGGCGATTTTATTATAGTTGGCATGAATGAAAAATACGGTTTAATTGATAAAACAGGAAAACAAATTATTCCTATGACCTATGATAGCATCGGATATTTATATAGAGGATTGGCAGTGGCAGAAATCAATAAAAAATATGGTTTAATTGATGAAAAAGGGCAGCAAATATTATCATGCTCGTATGATAAAATAGAAGTGAATTATGGCTATAAAATGTATAAAGTTACCAATAAAGGCAGATGTATAGGTTACGTGAGCCCTTTTACAAAAAAAGTTTATTTTGATGATTATTAAGTTGCCACGAATTACACGAATATTGAATTTAGTATTTAGTATTTAGTCGTTAGTCGTTAGTCGTTAGTCATTAGTCGCTGGTCGTATTAATCACATTCTCACATTAATCACATTCTCACATTAATCACATTAATCACATTCTCACATTAAT
>JAITOP010000084.1 GCA_031289895.1 Prevotellaceae bacterium | reverse complement strand
AATATTTGACTTACAGTAGAAAAAATATCATCGAAAAAGTAAGATGCAAACATTGGGAGCGCAAGGCATAATAAAACTGCCCAGCGTGCGGTTTTAGAATCGCGCAAAATAGATTGTATTTTCTGTACCATTTTTATTTTTTGTTTTTATTTTTTAATATTTGGCAATTCGAGTCCGTAACCTTTCTTTTTATCTACTGCCTTAAGATAAAATCCTAATAATAAAGCCAATACTCCCAAACAAGCCAACATTAACAACGGATTGGTGTAATTGTAACTTACAGCAGCATCTGCCTGCGACATTGTTCCGTCATTTACGGCTTTCACAATATCAGGATTTGACGCATCTAATACTTTACCAATTAGCAATGGAAATAGCCACAAGCCAATATTTTGTATCCAGAAAATCAGTGCATAAGCAGAGCCTATAACTTTGTTCTCAACCAATTTTGGAACTGATGGCCACAATGATGCAGGTACTAATGAGAATGACGCTCCAAGTACCAATATTGTAATATAAGCAACCATAACGCCGCCGATTGCACTTCCTTTAAACATAGGTAAAATGAAAGCAAAGGTTAAATGACAAGCAATCAATAATATAGAACCAATCATCAACATTGATGCTGCTTTACCTTTTGTATCAACATATTTTCCGAGAATTGGCGTAATTCCTACTGCTAATAATGGAAATACTGCAAAAATAGTTTCGGCTGACTGACGCATATAACCCATATAACAGAAAACAATTAACGCAATAATTGATATTCCTAAAAATGTATATTTTTGTATTCCTTTTCGGAAATTACTAATGAATGCACTGGCAGCAACAACTAACATTATTCCATATTGTGCAAATGTTACAGTGTTTGATGCCCAGAATGAACCTGAGTCAGGGGCTGTAAATGTCAAATTACATTGCAGCATATTTACCGCATATTTTTGGAATGGAAAAATTGCAGAATAATAAAGAACACAAAGAAGCGCAACTAACCAGAAACCGCTACTTGTAAGAATACCTTTAAGGTCGGATATTCTAAACGGGTCATCTTTTTCTTCCGCCTCGCCGGTTTGTGCATCCAATTTTTTGTCCATAAAGAAGTAAATTATAAACATTATAAGGGCAATCAGAAGTAATATCACACCGAAAGCTACAGATTTGTCCACATGAACTGTTGCTAAATTTAATTTATCGCCAACCGAATCAGAACCCCATTTTGCGATAAGTGGAGAGAAAATCATACAGGTAGCAACTCCCAGACGTGCCAATGCCATTTCAGAACCCATTGCCAACGCCATTTCTCTGCCTTTAAACCATTTTACAATACCGCGCGAAACGGTGATACCCGCCATTTCTACACCACAGCCAAAGACCATAAATCCGACAGAGGCGAATTTTGCAGATGCAGGCATTCCCTTGAAAAATGGAGAAATGCCAAGTTCGTCAAATCCGGGAATGTAATTCAGATTATTTGTAAACCAAGTATTTAAGCCGGAACTTGCAAAAGCATCTGTTACAGCATACCAATTCATTGTTGCGCCGATAAGCATTACAATACCCGATAAAATAGCGGTAAACCGAACTCCCATTTTATCAAGTATGATACCCGCAAAGATTAAAAAGAAAATAAAAACATTTAAAAATGTTTCAGAGCCTGCGTAAGTACCAAATGCGGTTGAATCCCAGCCGCGCGTAGATTGCATTAAATCTTTGATAGGAGAAAGTATATCCATAAAGATATACGAACAAAACATGGCAAAAGCCAGTAAAACAAGCGCAGTCCAGCGCATCCCTGTCGAATCGCGAAGTGATTTTTTAATTTGTTCTGACATAATATTTTAATTGTTAATTGTTAATTGTTAATTGTTTATTTTTTATTGTTAATTCTTAATTTTTAATTCTTAATTTTTAATTTTTAATTCTTAATTTTTAATTATCTTATAATTGTTTCTTCTCTGTTAGGTCCTACCGAAATAACTTTCAGCGAACGTCTTGTTTCCTGCTCTATAAAATCTACATAATTTTTAAATGCAACAGGGAGTTTTTTATACGATTTGCAGTTGGATATTTTTGTTTTCCAACCTTCAAAATCTTTGTAAATTATTTCTATATTTGTGGTATTTAGGTCGTAAGGCAAAGTGTCGTATATTTTTCCGTCAATTTTATATGCTACTGCAACTCGTATTTTGTCAAAATCGTCAAGCACATCGGCTTTCATCATTATTAATTGAGTTACGCCGTTAATCATAATTGCATATTTAAGAGCGGGCAAATCGAGCCAGCCTGTGCGGCGCGGACGACCTGTGGTTGCGCCAAATTCGCGACCTGTTTTTCGCATTTTTTCGCCTGTTTCATCGTTCAGTTCGGTAGGAAATGCGCCGCTGCCAACACGTGTACAATATGCTTTGAAAATCCCAAATACATCGCCTATGCGGCTTGGTGCAATTCCAAGTCCGGTACACGCTCCGGCGCAAACCGTATTGGATGATGTAACATAAGGATATGTTCCGAAATCAACATCGAGCATCGAGCCTTGCGCACCTTCGCACAAAACCCGTTGATGCGAACTTAACACATTGTTTATTTCATATTCGCTATCTACAAGTTTAAGTGTTTTAAGACGTTCGGCGGCTTGCATCCACTTTTCTTCTTCGAGTTTATATTCAATATCGAATTGTTTTAATATGTCTAAATGTTTGTTTTTTAATGCCGTATAATATTCATCAAATTTATCCGACAATAAATCGCCTACACGTAAACCGCTGCGCCCTGTTTTGTCCATATACGTAGGTCCAATGCCTTTCAGCGTTGAGCCGATTTTTGTTTCGCCTTTTGCTGCCTCCGATGCGGCATCGATAACTTTGTGAGTAGGCAAAATCAAATGTGCGCGTTTTGATACCAGCAGTCGCGATTTTATATCAACGTCCATAGCCTCGATTGTATCAATTTCTTCCATTAAAATAACGGGGTCGATAACTACTCCGTTGCCAATTAAGTTTAATGTTTCGGTGCGAAAAATTCCCGAAGGAACGGTATGCAGCACAATTTTTTTATCATTAAATTCAAGGGAATGTCCTGCGTTGGGTCCACCTTGAAAACGGGCTACCATATAATAATCGGGGGTAAGAAAATCTACAATCTTACCTTTACCTTCATCGCCCCATTGAAGTCCTAAAACTACATCTGCTTTCATCTTACTACAAAATTTGAGATGATAAATGTAGATGTTTTTTTGCTTTGCTAAATATATTATCAGTATTTTTTTTCAACAAAAATAGTTAGTAAAATATATATAATTAAATATCAATACCTTAAAGACTAAAAAAGAAGTTAAAAAGTTTTTAAAGTTCATAAAGTTTTTAAAGTTTTTAAAGTTTTTAAAGTTATAAAGTTTTTAAAGTTCATAAAGTTATAAAGTTTTTAAAGTTATAAAGTTTTTAAAGTTCATAAAGTTCATAAAGTTTTTAAAGTTCATAAAGTTTCGTAATTCGTAATTGATTTTTATCTGTGTAAATCCGTTTAATCTGCGTCATCTG
>JAITOP010000060.1 GCA_031289895.1 Prevotellaceae bacterium | reverse complement strand
GATATCAGCCAACACTCCATTAGCGAACTTTTGCCCGCCTTGAAACGCGAATACGAAAAAGCCCGCGATATTAAAGACAAGGAAAATTTACTTGCAATAATTGGTAATCCGCCGTATTTTGGAGGAAAATCTCAGGCAAAAACCGATGTTATTGATGGAGAACTGAAAAAATACAAAAAAGGTTTGAATGAAAAAAATATACAACCTCTCAATGATTTATATATTAAATTTATTCGTTTTGCTGAATGGAAAATTGAACGTTGCGGTTATGGCGTAATTGGAATTATTACTAACAACAGTTTTCTCGATGGTATAACTCACCGTAAAATGAGAGAACATTTGTATAATACTTTTGATGAAATTTATATTGTAAATCTTCACGGCAATATGCGCAAAGGCAAAGGCGACAAAAATATTTTTGATATTAAACTTGGAGTTTCTATTACTTTTTTGGTAAAACGACAAAACATAACAACCAAACCCCTAAAAAATTCCAAAAACCGTTTAGGTTTACCAAAAACTGTTAAATATTTTTCTATTCTCAACAACAATCTCATTTCCCGCGCTGAAAAATTATCGTTTCTCGAAGATGCTGATTTTTCAAAAATACAATGGAAAGAACTACATCCCGCCGAAACTCCTTATTTTTGGTTTACAGATAAGGATTTATCGCTTGAAGACGCGTACAAAAAGTTTTGGAAAATTACAGATATTTTTGAAAATTATGAGTCGGGAATAACAACCGGACGAGATAATGAAGTAGTTAATTATAAATACTTTAATTCAAAGAATAATCAACCTATAACGTATAGAACATTTGATGAAAGATTTATTGATTATAACTTAAAAAATATTGACAGGCATAGAATTAAAATAATGAAACATTTTCTCATTAAAAATGAGGAAAATAGAGGATTGTGTTTTATGCGTGGAATTAATAACGGAATAAACTTCGGTCACATTTTTATCGTTAATAAAATGATGGATACAAATCTATGTGGTGCGAGATTATATGTTGCCCCGCTTTATTTTTACAACGGTCATAAAGAAAACGGAATTTATGAAATTGAATTTGATGATAACAGTGTAAAAACAGACAATTTCACACAAAAATTTATCCAAAATTATTTACAAAAACTATCTTTCAAGCCCGCGCCCGAAGAAATTTTGGCATATATTTACGCCGTTCTTCATTCGCCCGTTTATCGTACAAAATACATTGAATTTCTAAAAACCGATTTTCCCGCTGTGCCAATGACAAAAAATGCGGACATTTTCAAACAATATGCAAAATTAGGGCAAAAACTTATTAATTTACATTTATTAAAAAATTTGCCCGATGATGCAAAAATCAGATTTTCGTTAGCCGGCATTGAAAATAATTTCACGATTGAAAAAATAGGACAATCAGGCGAAAAATTGTTTTTAAATGTTGTTGAAGATAAAACCATAACAATAACAATATCAGGTGTAACGGAAAAAATTTACAATTTTGAAATCGGCTCATACCGTCCAATAGACAAATGGCTGAAATACAGAATAAAAGACCATGTTTCGCTCGATGTATCGGATTTAAACCATTTAAAAAATATGATTGTAGCAATAAAAGGCACAATTGCCACGATGCAGAAAATTGAAAATCTGGAGGAAACTTATTTGCAATAACCGATTGCATAATAATTTTGATTTAATAAAAATTAATCCGACACAAAAAATTAGTGATAATTAGTGAAATTAGTGGCAAAAAAAATAGCACTTAAAAAAAAGTTTTAACCTTCGTAATTCGTAATTTTTAATTTGTAATTGTTTATTATCCTTGCAGTGCGAAAATTATCAAATTAAAAATGCTTTATCTTATAAAGTGTCCAACTACATGATTGTTTGTAATATGGCGAACAAGAAACTTGTTATCACTTTTTTGAAAGAAAATATACCATGAAGTTTGTTTGTTGGAATTGTAAATGAAATAACGCATATTCGTTCCATATTTTATGAAATACGAAGGTGCAATATGGCTAATTGCGCGTGCAATATGCTGTTCAATATAAGATTTCATGTCATCTACATATTGTTTTGCACTGTCCTTAAATCCGAAATAATCACGTTCATACAAAATATCTACCAATCTGTTCAAATCTTCAACAACAGTTTCGAGGTATTGTATTTCAATGTTCTGCATTGGCGTATAGAGTATCTATATGATTATGAACGCGCTTAACAAGTTCTTCGCCTGAAATGGCATTTGCCCAATCTTGTTCAAAATGCGTATTATCAAGCAATTCGCATTGCCTGTTTTTTATTGATTTCAATGCCTCTTCTATCACCAAAAATTGTTCGGATAATGGCAATTGACTTATCTCTTTTATTAATTTTGCTGTTTGCATAATAATTTTGGTTTAATAAAAATTAATCCGACACAAAAATAGTAATTTATTTTGAAAAATAGAAAGTTAATGAAAATTTTTCCAAACATTTCGCACGTTTTGCATCATTGCGGTTATTCAAAAAAATCAAAAAAAATCCATATAATTAAAAATTATATTAGTAATTTTGCGCTTGGAAAATCAAAAAAAATCTTAAAAAATATTATAAAATTATGTCAATACCCGAATTTAAATATCAAAATCCGTTTCCGTTGAAACATGATAAAACGGAATATTATTTACTTACAAATGAGCATGTTTCTACCTCCGAATTTGAAGGTAAAACAATATTGAAAATCGAATCGGCAGGATTAACCAAATTATCGCAGGCGGCTTTGCGCGATTGTTCGTTTTTGCTGCGTACCGAGCATCAGCAAATGGTTGCAAATATTTTATCAGACCCCGAAGCCAGCGAAAACGATAAATACGTTGCGTTAACAATGCTTCAAAATGCAGAAGTGTCGTCGAAAGGTGTTTTGCCGTTTTGTCAGGATACAGGCACAGCAACGGTTATAGCCAAAAAAGGTCAGCAAGTTTGGACAGGCGGCGGCGACGAAGAGGCTCTGTCGCTCGGAATTTATAATACTTATACACAAGAAAATCTGCGTTATTCGCAAACAATTCCGCTTACAATGTATAAAGAAAAAAATTCAGGTTGTAATCTTCCCGCTCAAATTGATATTCAGGCTGTTGATGGTGATGAATATAAATTTTTGTTTATTGCAAAAGGCGGTGGCTCGTCAAACAAAACGTATCTTTATCAGGAAACAAAAGCCTTGCTGAATCCCGAAACATTAAAAAAATTTTTAGTCGAAAAGATGAAAACGCTTGGCACGGCAGCCTGTCCGCCTTATCATATTGCCTTTGTGATTGGTGGAACATCGGCAGATGCTTGCCTTAAAACCGTAAAACTTGCATCAACAAAATATTACGACGAATTGCCAACCGAAGGAAACGACAACGGACAAGCGTTCAGAGATTTGGAACTCGAATCGAAAATTCTGAAAGCGGCGCAGGAATCGGGTTTTGGCGCACAATTCGGAGGCAAATATTATGCTCATGATGTTCGTATTGTGCGACTTCCGCGTCATGGAGCATCCTGTCCTGTTGGCTTGGCTGTATCGTGTTCAGCCGACAGAAACATAAAAGCAAAAATCAATAAAGATGGCATTTGGATTGAAAAATTAGAAGAAAATCCGGGACGTTTTATTCCCGCCGAACTGCGCAAAACCGAAGAAAGCGGCGCAATACAAATCAATTTAAACCGCCCGATGAAAGAAATTCTTGCCGAATTAACAAAATATCCAGTAGCAACGCGCCTGTCGCTTAACGGAACAATTATTGTTGGTCGCGATATTGCGCACGCAAAACTCAAAGAGAGCATTGACGCAGGCGAAGGACTTCCCGAATATGTTAAAAATCATCCTATATATTATGCCGGTCCTGCAAAAACGCCGCAGGGACTGCCGTCGGGTTCGTTTGGACCAACCACTGCAGGTCGCATGGATTCGTATGTAGATTTGTTTCAGCAAAACGGCGGAAGTATGATTATGATAGCAAAAGGTAATCGTAGTCAGCAAGTTACAGATGCCTGCCAAAAGCACGGCGGATTTTATCTCGGCAGTATCGGAGGTCCGGCGGCGATATTGGCTCAAAATAATATCAAAAAAGTTGAATGTCTTGAATATCCCGAACTTGGCATGGAGGCGATTTGGAAAATTGAAGTTGTTGATTTTCCGGCATTTATCTTGGTTGATGATAAAGGTAACGATTTTTTCAAACAGTTGAAACCTTATTGCGCCTGTAAAAATATAATTGACAGCAATTAATGTATAAATTTCAAAATATAAATAAATTAACCGCGATATTTTTATTTATTTTTGCTATAAATTTGCATAGCGCAAATGCTCAGGAAATAAGAATATTACAAGGAAATGACAGTATTTATAACGATAAAAATCAGACATGTAAATTTAATCATCAAGCAGGAAAATATTTAGAAATTGATGGCGCAAATATTTATTATGAAGAAATAGAAAATCGAGGAAAACCTGTTTTGCTTTTTTTGCATGGCGGTTTTGGAAATATCGAAAGTTTTAATGATATTATTCCTTTGTTTTGCAACGATTTTCATATTATAGGCATTGATAGTCGCGGACATGGAAAATCGACATTGGGAACAGATAATCTTACTTACAAACGATTACAGATTGATGCGGAAGTTATTGTGAATCAGTTGCAAGTTACAAATGTTAACATAATCGGATACAGCGATGGCGGAATTGTTGCATACAGAATTGCGGCAGCAAATAAAATATTGATAAACAAACTTATAACAATAGGCGCAACATGGAGTTTACAAGATGCAGCAACAGCCGAAGAAATTGTTGCCGACATGACAATAGCAAATTCAAAAGAAACATTTGCAGAGTATTATAAATATTATCAGGCAAATAACCCCAATCCCGAATGGGATAAATTTGTAAAACTTTGCTTGGAAATGTGGATTGATAAAACCGAATCGGGCTATCCTTACAAAAATATAAGGTCTATAAACGTGCCGACATTAATAATACGTGGAAATAATGACAAATTTCTTTCGTTGGAAAGTGCGGTGGAATTGTCGAAAAAGATAGAAAAATCATTGCTTTTGAATATTCCGTTTGCCTCGCACGGAGCATTTAAAAGTCATCCTCAGATTTTCGAAATAATTGCAAAACAATTTTTGAATAAATAACAACTGCTATATCAACGTTTTATGATAGAAATAAAACAAATTTGTACAGATAAAAAAAATCCCGATTTAAATTTAATCTCGACTGTCTTAGACAGCGTGATTAAATTTCATAAAATAAACAATATCAATTGGGTTGAGTTTGATTACAAACCCGAAGTGAAATTTGCTATTGCCCATAATGATAATGAAATTTTCATAAAATATGTTGTTTGCGAAAACAGCATTCGCGCCATTTACAGCGAAAATAACGGCAAAGTATGGACAGATTCGTGCTGCGAATTTTTTGTTTCACCCGATTGCAACGATTGTTATTATAATTTTGAAATCAACTGTATAGGCGCATTGCGTTTGGGTTACAGAAAACTTGGCGAGAAAACGGAACATGCCGCCGACGAAATAATAAACAGCGTTCGCCGAATGTCAAGTTTGGGAAATAAACCTTTTGACTTGCGGCGCGGCGATTGTTGCTGGACGCTTGTTGTAGCAATTCCTGTAACAGCATTTTTCAAGCACAATATAATCTCGTTGCGCGAAAAAACTTTCACCGCCAATTTTTATAAGTGTGGCGACGAATTGCAAAACCCTCATTATCTGAGTTGGAATCCTATAAAAACCGAAAAACCAAGTTTTCACCAACCTGCATTTTTTGATAAAATAGCTCTTTTAAATTAAGAATTAAAAATTAAAAATTAAGAATTAAGAGCCGAGAAGCAAAAAACAAAAAACAAGAAACAAAGAATCAAGAAGTTAGATATGTTAATGTGAAAACTTATTGATATAAAAAACTTTGTGAACATTATTGGTTCAAAAAAATAAAAAAACACAAATAATAATAAAGCAATTGAAACAACGACCAAATACCAA
>JAITOP010000048.1 GCA_031289895.1 Prevotellaceae bacterium | reverse complement strand
GTCGCCGTCTTCGCGATATTTGCTTGCAATAAGTCCGTCTATTCTGTTTCGTACAGCGGTAGATGCCATTGCGCTTGTCATTCCGTAATATGCAAGTTTTTTTCTGTCGAACTGAACATTATATTCGGGGCGCATATCATCTCGTGACAGCTGAACATCTCTTGTTCCTTTTACTTCTTTTGCTACTCTGTCTTTCAGTTCCAGTGCAACTGTGTTAGTTTGGTCCATATCATTTCCGAATACTTTGAGTTGTACATTGCTTGCGCCACCCATTCCGCCATTGCTGCCACCGGGTACAACCGAATATTGACGAATTTCCGGAATGTCGGCAAAATCTTTTCTTAACAAGTCGGATATTTGAAAAATTGTTCGTTTACGTTCGGTAGCACGCTGCATTCTCATTCTAAAACTAATTATATGCGAACCTGATGATTGCATTGCTGCAAATGCGTTTGAACTTGAATTTGTTCCTGCATTTGACGACATAATTCGTACTTCCGGATATTTTTCGGTAATTATCGCTTCTATTTTACGCGCAACTTTTGCAGTATATTCTACGCTTACATTCTGTTCTAACTGTACTGATGCTGAAATTACTCCGTTATCGGATGCGGGAAAAAATTCAATAGGAACGACCATCAATAAAAGCAACGAAGCCACAAACAATGTAAGTGTTATCAACAAAACCGATATTCGATGCCATACAGCCCACGTAAGAACTTTTGCATAAAAAATATCTAACCAATTTAAAAATTTATCAATAGGTTTATAAAGAATACCAATTCCTTTATAGGTGTGAATACCGCCTTCTTTTTTAAGAATATATGCCGAAAGCATTGGTGTAAGCGATATTGCAACAGTTGTAGAAACGCACACAACTATTGTTACTATCCATCCTAATTCGCGAAACATAATTCCCATCATTCCCGATATAAGTGTAAGAGGAAGGAACACGGCAACAATTACAAGCGTTGTAACAATTACCGAAATCCACACTTCGTTGGTTGCATATACTGCCGCCTCTTTGGGAGTGCTGCCCCGCTCGATGTGCGTTGTAATATTTTCCAATACCACTATGGCATCATCCACCACCATCCCAATTGCTATTGATAGCGAACTAAGCGAAATTATATTCAGTGTGCCTCCTGTTGCATACAAATAAATGAAGGCTGTGATAAGCGATATTGGAATTGTCAAGCAAATTATAAACGTAGCCCGCCATCTGCCAAGAAAAGCCATTACCACCAAAATTACGAAAATAAAGGCATACATTACCGTTTCGCTCAACGAATTAATATTATCTTTGATAGATTCTGCGCCATCCATTACAATACCCATTTTAACATCTTTTGGTAGAGTTTCCTGTATTTGCGGTAGAATTTTATAAATCTGATTTACAATATTAACTGTATTTGAACCCGATTGTTTTTGCACTAAGGCTATCAAACCTTTTTTGCCGTTGATACGCGAATCTAATGTCGATTTTTCGAGAGTATCTTTTATTGTGGCGATTTCGCTAAGCAAAACTGTTTTTCCGTTGCGGCTGTAAACAACGATATTTTTCAATTCATCGCTGTTTTTAAATTCTCCATCCGATTTCAGATTGAAAGTGTTGTTTCCTACATCAATAGTTCCGCTGGGGATATTTATATTTTCGGCGGCAATTATGCTTCCTATTTGTTCAATCGAAAGATTATATGCATCTATTTTGTTGGGGTCAACATTTATTTGTATTTCGCGCTCCGGAATACCCATTAAACTTACTGCGCCTACACCATCAATACGGTTTAATGTATTTACAAGTTTATCGTCAAGAATTTTGTTAAGTGCGGCATAACTTTGGTCGGCAGTTGCGGTTAATACCATTACAGGCATCATCGAACTGCTGAATTTGAATATTGTGGGATATGTAACTTCGTCGGGAAGATAATCTCTTACACGGCTTACAACATCCCGCACATCGTTTACTGCCTCGTTGAGGTCGCAGCCCCATTCCATTTCGAGAGTAACCATAGATACGTTATCGCGCGATGTTGATGTAAGTTTTTTGAGATTATTAACCGTATTCAAATTATCTTCGAGTACGCGGGTTATATTTGTTTCGATATCGGCGGCATTTGCTCCTGCATAAGCAGTTACAACGCTTACATACGGAATATCCATTTCGGGAAACCGGTCTATCGCCAAATTATTCAGCGAAAATAATCCGAGTACGATTACACCTACAAAAATCAACATTGTTGATATAGGTTTTTTGACCGCTGTTTGATAAATTTTCATCTTTTTATTTTATTCGTTTTTATTATAATTTCGGATTTTCGATTTTTTGTATCAATCAATAAATCCTGATTTAATTCTAATATTTTATCAATCGTTTTTAATTCTGACGGTTTTACCGTCTTCGAGCCGCGATATGCTTGTTATTGCAATTTCTTCGCCTGCGTTTACGCCCGATAATATTTCAATCATATTTCCGTTTTGGCGTCCAAGTACAACTACTTTGCGTTCTGCAATTCCGTTGTTAATTACAAATGCAAATTTTTCGTTTGTTCCTGTTTGTTTTTGTATTGCAACGTCGGGAATTACAACTCCGTTTTTTTGTCCGAAGTTAAGAATTACTCTTCCGAACATTCCGGGACGTACGCGCTGGTCGCGATTTGCAAGTTTAACTTCTACTTTGAATGTGCGTGTTGCGGCATCAAGTGTAGGATATATCAAACTAACGTCTCCTTTAAATATTTCGTCGCCGTAAACATCAAGTTTTACATCGGGTTTCAATCCTTTTTTAACTTGTGTGTAATATTGTTCCGAAACTTCAATCAAAAGTTTTACGGGCGTAATTTGTTCTATCACAAGTATAGGTTTTCCAACGCTGCACATATCGCCGTCGTCATAATTTCTGGCTGTTATTATTCCGCCGACAGGTGCAATAAGTTGAGTGTTTTCAAGTAAATTATTGTAGGATGTAACTTGCAGGTCTAATGCCATTTTTGCAGCATCCCAATTTGCTTTGCTCACTCCGCCCACTTTATAAAGTTCGTCAACCCGCTGAAAATCTTTTTTGGTGTTTTCGATTTGCAATTCAAGTTGGGCAAGGTTTGTAGCGTCCATTTGAACGAGTTTTTGTCCATGAGCAACACGGTCGCCAACTTCAACAAATATTTTACTTATACGAACAGGATTATTCGGTGCAATATTGTTTTTTACATCAGATTCTACGGTTGCCGTAAATTCCTGAATCTGGTCGATACTTTGTGTGTTAGCAATAGCGGTTTTTATTAAAATCGTATCGACTTTTGCTGCCGCTGTGTCTGTTTTTTTTGTGTCTTTTCCTCCGCACGATATTATTAATCCTGCTACTAATAAGAGTGAAATGTTTTTTATCAAATGTTTCATTTTATAATAATTTTATTGTTTTCTGCTTATAATTTTTGTTTACAAATAAATATTTTTATTCAACAATAGTATCTCGTCCCAATGTTTTGTATAAATCGGCTTTTGCCGTCAAATAATTGTATATCGACTGATTATATACAAGTTCGGCTTGCGTTAATGCTATTTCGCTATCGTTTATTTCGAGAATTGTTCCTGCGCCCACTTCGTAACGTTTAACTGCTATTGTTCTTCCTTTCTGGGCTTGATTTATGCTTTCTTTGTTTGATATAACCTGTTCTACATTTGCCGACATATTATCAAGATAACTTTGTACAAGCATATTCAGCTGGCGTTCGGTGTTTATGCGAACATCCTGCATTTGCTCAATCTGAATTTTAATTTGTTTCGTTTTTTTGCTTGTTGTTGCATTAAACAAAGGAATATTCAGATTAAGTCCCAATGTAGAATACGGAAACCAATTGTAATGAAATACTTTGAAGTCGTTATTCAGCGATGTGTACATATATCCGAAAGTTGCCGAAAGCGTAGGAAGATAGCTTGTGCGCTGAACTTTTAATTGTCGTCTCAGCATTTCGGAAGTCAAATCCAATTGTTTCATGTCGCTGTTTTGTTCAAGATTCATTGAACTTGCATGAATTTGGCGTGAAAACATTCCGCTTTCATGGTCTTTCAAATTTCCTTCAACAGCGATTTCTGTTGTGGGGTCAATTCCCATTAAAACTTTAAGTTGCAACATTGCTAATCTGATTCCGTTTGCCGCGCTCACAACGCTTGGTTTTATAGAGCGCATTTGAACTTCGGCGCGAATTTTATCATATTCGCTCACCAGTCCTTGCTGATATCTGGCATCTATATTTTTATAATTTTCTTCGGCATTTTTGTAACTTTTTTCGAGAACATCATAACTATCCTGAGCCAAAAGCAACTGATAATATGCTTTCACAACCTGATTTACCAAATCAAGTTTAGATGCGTGCGCCTTTTCGGATGCAAGTTCTATATCTGCTTTTGTAAGATTTATGGTTTGGTACAAAGCCGGCGCAAACAGAGGCAAATTTATTTGAATTCCGCCCGAATAACTGTTGTCGCTGCCAACCTGAATGCGTTGCGATGCGCCGCCAAATTCCATTACCATAGTT
Source organism: Prevotellaceae bacterium (assembly GCA_031289895.1). Classification (GTDB taxonomy): domain Bacteria; phylum Bacteroidota; class Bacteroidia; order Bacteroidales; family UBA932; genus JAIRKV01. The sequence continues at coordinate 3,184 of JAITOP010000048.1, read as the reverse complement.
TGTTTTTTTATCGTGCGCGAGTATGTTCCTACCGCGCTTGCCTGAGGGTACAGGTTAGCATAAACTTCTTGATTTGCAACTTTTTTCAATTCAATTTCTTTGTCGGCAATTCTTATTGTGGGATTTTCGTTTTGCGCAATTTCTATTGCCTGCTGCAATGTAATTTTTAATGCGCCGGAATTATTTATCCTTAGCGAATCCTGAGCCTGAATGTTTGCCGATAGTGTAAATCCAAGCATTAATAATAAAATTTTTTTCGTCCTTAAAAAACTTTTCATCGTATATTTATTTTTTTTACTCAATTATTTGTTTTAACTGTTTTGTAAAATATTTTAATTTTTATGTAATACTATTGCCACATTATATAAGACAATCGTAACAAAAAAATATTTTAAATCACATTTGTTATTTTATCATATTTTTGTGAAAATATTTTGTTTTCACTCACAAATTGCTCTATTTCAGCCAATCCGTTTTTTGTCGAAATTCCCCTGCAAAAACTCAAAATAAGAGTTGTAAAAATTTCCTGCGGATGAAATTGCTGTATCGCTTTAATTGTGTTCAATCCTTCGATTTGCGCAATCAATAATGTTGAAACCAAATTGAGGTTCAAATCGTTGCGCACTGTTTGCTGTTCCACTCCTTTTTCAAGATGTTTTGCCATAAATAAGAAATACTTATCTCTGTATTCTTTGCTTTTTTCTGCTACTTTCGGATAAAATTTTTTCAAATCATAATTAAACGATTCTTTATATTTTGATTCCAGTTGATGTTTATGTTCCTCAGTTACATACTTCAATATATTCAAAATACCAATAAGGCAACTTGGCGTTTTTTCAATAATATCTCTTACGATATTACGATGTTCAGTCCAAATATGTTCGAGCAGTTTTTCCAGCAAATCTTCTTTGTTTGCAAACATTTCGTATAATGTTCGTTTTGAAATTCCCGCTTCGGCAGCAATTTCATCCATTGTTACCGAACGAATTCCGCGTTGCAGAACAAATTCATGAGCTATATTTATAATTTTATCGTACATTTATTTTTTTATGTTGATTAATTTGGAGCGCAAAAGTATATAAAACTTTTGAAACTGCAAAAGTTTTTGAAGTTTTAGTATAAATTAACTATAATACAAATACACATAATCCATAATCAAGTGAAATTAAATCAATTATTATTTAGCAAAATTACAATGCAAAAATATTCCCTCCAACAAAAAATCGATTAAAGATATATTTTCTCCGATGAATTGAGATAAAAAGAAGACAAAAACAATTACGAATTACGAAAATTACAAATTACGAAGTTTGTTTTTTGTTGATTTGTTGATTTGTTTTTTGTTGATTTGTTTCTTGTTGATTTGATGATTTGTTTTTTGTTGATTTGATGATTTGAGATTTGCACGCAGATAAAAATCAATTACGAACCGAAGTTCGGCGAAGCCAATTACGAAAATTATGAATTACGATTTTGTTGAATAGCAAAAAAGTCCGAAGGACTTGAATATGAATAACCCCGTATGTAGCGCAGCGGAATGCGGGGATGAACGAACGCAAGCAAAAAAGTGCGGAGTACAAAAGATATTTAGAATTGCAACGTTCACCCGCACGCCTTGCAGAATTACGAATGAATAGTTGAGAGTTAAGAATGAAAAAAAATTATTGATTAAAAAAAATCGTTCTTCATGAAAAACGTTGTGGCTAAATTTGTGTTAAAAAAAACGCAAAGACAATGAATACAATATAAATGCAGGTAAAACCCTAAATGATAAAGCATAATACATAATTATATAAATAATTTTCTCAATCTTTTTCTTAATAAATTACTCAAAATATCATTCTGGCATGTTTTTTGTTGCTTTACATAATTGATTACAAATTTTATTTGTAATGTTAAAACAATTTGTTAACAAAAAAAATAAAAAAGAAATGAAAAAGTTAAATTATTTACTAATTGGTTTGTTTTTGGCGGTTGCTTTCAGCAGTTGCAAAAACGACAACGAGAACCCAAAACCTGCTTTTAATCCGCCAACCTCTGCGGAATTTACAGGACTCAGGCAAAATTTTTTAGATGGTCTTATGCAAATTAAGACCTTTGATGCCACTAACGGATTGACATTTACTTCGCCCAAAGGCGTTATAGTAAATATCTCTTATGTTCATAAGAATGGACTGCCCGTAACAGGCGATGTTCAACTCCGATATGCCGAACTTTTTGACATTGGAACTATGGCTCTTGCCAACAAACCTCTGATGGGCAAAGATAATTTAGGAAAGATTTCGCCATTGGTTACAGGCGGCGAGTTTTTTATTGAAGTAACTCAAAACGGAGAACTACTCGAAGGAAATGCCAACTTGCAAGTTCCTATAAGCTATACGCAAGGAGCAGATCCCGACGATATGTCTCTATGGGGTTTAGACGAGGATTCTAATGTTTGGAATACGGACAACGTGAACGGCGAAATTGTAAGACAAGGCGGAAGCGGAGGTGCTGGTGCTGAGAATTACTATTATTGCTTGTTACCTTTCTGCTGGACTAATATTGACTGGCTCAGTTCACTACCGGGCGAGAAAACAGAAGTGCGCGTGAAAGTACCAGATGGATACAGTGGTAGCAACAGTTCGGTTTATGCTGCATATCTGACAATGCCCAACACTCTTGCCTCGTTTGATGTGTATAATGAAGAAGGAAAGTATTTTACTGAACATTATGGAATAGCTCCCATTGGCTTTCAAATGTTTGTGATTTTTGTTTCGGGAGATGCGGAGACCGGACAATTTGTTTATGCAACGAAATTGGTTACTATCGAAGCCAATCAGTATGTAACATTTACTGCTGACGATTTACATTCAGGTAGCGTTCAGCAAATTATTGATGCCATTAATGGTTTGTATAATTAGACTTTCCAAGACTTTTCAAGTTTTAAAAACTTGGAAAGTCTTGGAAAGTCTTCTTGGAAAGTCTTGGCGGCGCCTACGACCCTGATCCCTCAGGTGCGTAGCGCCGCTATTTTCGTCGGAGTAGTCGAGGCGCAACTTTAAGTCGCTTTGACGGTAGCTGACATTTTAGGGCAATTGATATATAAAAATTGGATCATCATGATTTGTAGATAATAAGTAAATTTTTTTGTTTACTTCATCTACTGTAAAATAGCCCCAATTGTCTAATTTGAATTTATGAA
>JAITOP010000369.1 GCA_031289895.1 Prevotellaceae bacterium | reverse complement strand
CTTATAACCGATGATAAATATGAACTTCGCAATCTGGTATTCGTTATTTTTTGTTCTTTGGTAACCATTTCAATTAAGAATAAATGCAAAGGTAAAAAAAAGTTTGGAAAATTTAAATTTTATGAAATTATTAATCATTTTCCGCAAAAATATCTTCTACAGTTTCGCCGTTTGCAAGGTGATAAGCGTTTAGTCCGGCAAGGCGTGCGCCATCAACGTTTTTTGCCGTATCGTCAATAAATAATGTTTGTGATGCTTGCAATCGGGCATCCTGCAACACAAATTCGTATATTTGCGTATCTGGTTTTCGCAAATGTATTTCGTGCGAAAGATAAACTTTATCGAATTTTGATTTTATTTTTTCAAAATCTATATTACTCATACAGTAATCGATATGAATTTTGTTGGTATTGCTGAGTAGAAATATTTTATATTTTTGCCCTAACTTTTCGAGTGTTGCAATTCTGCCGGCAGGAAAGTCTAAAATCATAGCATTCCAAGCCTTATCAATTATTTCATCTGTCAGAAATATGCCACACATTTGCCTCAAATTTTCTCTGAACTGTTCGGGTGTAATATTGCCAACTTCAAAATTATCAACAATTTTGCTTTGCTGAACCTGCGAAAATATTTTATCAAATTCCGAAATTCCTAAGTTTTTGAAGGCATTTTCGGTTTTATGATAATCAACATTTATTATAACTCCGCCTAAATCAAAGATAATGTTACGAATATCATTATTGAAGGCATCAAAAAAATTATTTTTTTTCATTTTATTTTAATTTAAATTTGGAAATCGACTGCAAAGATTGTAATTTTGTCGCTCAAAAAGAAAAAAACATTGTTTTTTTTCGGGCCCATAGCTCAGTTGGTTAGCAGCACCTGACTCATAATCAGGGGGTCGTAGGTTCAAGCCCTACTGGGCCCACAATATTAAAAACAAGCAGTTATAAAAAATATAGCTGCTTGTTTTGCTTTTTATTTGTTAATTTTTTATTGAAAAAAATCGTCAGGATTAAAATGGCGAGTGTTAATTTCGCTGCGTGTTAATACTGCTCTCACTTCTTCGGCTGCTTTTATAAATTTTTCTCCATCTTTTTTGTCGTAATCATTTTCGATAAGCAATGTTGCGTATTCACGAACATTTTCAGGCTCGTCTAAATAAAGAAATATTTTACACAAATTGAAATACGCGGCATATCGCAGTTTTATATCGGCTTTGAGTTTTTTGTCGGTATATTTTGGCGGTATTGATTTGAAATATTCTATTACGTCAACAATATTATCTTTGTTCAGCCCCTTTTCGGGAGTCATAGATTCCAATTCGGTTTTCAGCTTGTTACAAGCATTTCTGAACGCTTCATTTTCGTTATGTTTTTTTTCGTCGGTAGTTTCTATAATATCATTTGTTTGCACTGCCGGAAAGCCGTACAACCGTGATGCTAATGCAGTTGCACTGCCTGCTGCTGCTTTGGATAATTGAGTTGTAAAATCCGAAACAAACACATCTTTGTTGTTGTTCCAAAGGTCGGCGGCTTCTTTGCGTGTGCGGTATTCGCTCGATTCGTAAGTAAAATCACGGTCGCGATAATGTAATCCGCCTTCCTGCAATATTTTATTTCCCTGCGCAATTTTATACGACGATTCAAATGTATAAATCACAACAAGTTTGTAATAATAATGAGTGCCGGTAACTTTTCCGTCTTTATCTTTCGTTTGTTCCATGCGCTCTTTTACATTGCTGCTTTTGATAAATAAATCGCCTAAACTGACAGCCAGAATTACAGCGGCATCATCGTCAACTTTTTGCTGTCCTGTGATATACAATAACAAATTAATTTCATCGGTCGAAACGCGCCGCTCGGTACTTTTCGAGGCGTTTGCCTTTGTAGTGTAACTAAAAGCCATTGGGTCTAATGGTTTTTCGGGAGTGTTTCGATATGCGACATTGAAGCGCAAATTGTCGATATCCACATTTTTTGTTTGAGCAAAAACACTTATGTTTGCAAACAAAATTAACGATAATGATAAAATAGTTTTCAGATGCATAATTATATGTTTTTAATATTATTAAATTAGATAAATTATTGCCCAAAGGTAATAATTTTTTTACAGTAATATGAAAATATGCTGAAATTTATTTAGTCGTAAGTCATAAGTCGTAAGTCATAAGTCATAAGTCGTAAGTCATAAGTTGTAAGTCATAAGGGGAAGTTAGAGAAGTTAAGAAGTTAGAGAAGATAGAGAAGATAAGGCACAGAAAATAATTAACTATTAAACCCTTATTTATCAAAGCGCCCTTAGTAGCCTGAAATTTAGCAACCACATCTCCCTTATTCCCTTATTAAAATATTGCGAATAAGGGAATAGGGGAAAGGAAAGAAGAAAAAAATTTATACACTAAGGGAACTGAAAAAAATCATTATAAGTTAAATATTTCACGTTAATAAATGAAGTTAAGAAGATAATTGTGATTTTTTTATTCGTGAAAATCCGTGTTATTCGTGGCTTTTAATAATTTTTAGACACAAGAAGTTAAATGAAGTTAGAGAAGTTAGAGAAGTTAATTGCGAAGTTTTTTTATTCGTGAAAATCCGTGTTATTCGTGGCTTTTAATAATTTTTAGACACAAGAAGTTAAATGAAGTTAGAGAAGTTAATTGCGAAGTTTTTTTATTCGTGAAAATCCGTGTTATTCGTGGCTTTTAATAATTTTTAAACACAAGATACAAGAATAAAGAAACAAGAAATTAAAAGAAGTTAGCAAGTTATAATTTTACGCGATATGATTTTGTGTAAAAACACTATTTCATTTTTATTTATTGTTTTTTTTATTCTCCCACAAAGACACAAAGAGCGCAAAGACTTACAACTTATGACTTACGACTAATTAAACCCCCAATTCGTAATTTTTAATTCGTAATTCGTAATTGAAAAAGGGTAACAGTCAAGCCATTACCCTTATTATTTTTTTAATTAAAAATCGCTAATCAAAAACGAGGTTCGTCCGAAACCGTCAGTTTTTTTCTGCCTCGTGCGCGACGTGCAGCAAGTACACGACGTCCGTTTGGCGTTGACATTCTTTCTCTGAAACCGTGTTTGTTCACTCTTTTTCTACGCGATGG
>JAITOP010000069.1 GCA_031289895.1 Prevotellaceae bacterium | reverse complement strand
CTTGGTCACGTTGTACTGAAACTTGGCGCCAATACCGTAATTACTGTAACTGTCGCCCGAACCGAGCACCAGATTACCACCCACAGCCATGTCGCCTTTTTCCTGTGCAAGGGCTGTCGTCATACTCATTGTTACTACTAAAGCGAGCAACACAACTCTCTTAAATACATTTACTGTTTTCATTTGCTTAAAATTTTAATGATTGATACATAATTTATTTATCTTTTAATTTTTAATTTTTAATTTTTAATTTAAAAATAAAGTCCCCGGATAAGGATTACAGCCAACACAGCCGACATAGCAACCGATACCACCACCGTACCTATCAGCCCGTAGCCGATGAAACTGCCTATTGCCGGTATCAGCGCCAAAGGCAGCAGGTACGATACGAACACTTTCCCGTGAGGTTCGTTTTCACTCTCTACGATTGCCCATTCTTTTTTAGGGGCAACCAGTATGTTCTTAATTCTGTTTAGTATTTCCATTGTATTTTGTTTTTTTAAGTGAATAATTGTCTAAACGGTATAAAAAAATCGCACAAACCGTTTTTTTATATTGGTTTGTGCGAAAAAGATAATCAGGGTATCTTACCGTGTTATGAATTGCTTTTCTCTTTTATTTCTTTTAACAATAAACTGTAAACTTCTGTCTGGGATACATTTAATTTTCCTTCTGAATTTGTAAGTTCGCTATAAACAGTTGAATTATAGAGCAAACGCAATGCCTCATATTCTTCCATATCGTAATCAAGCATAAGGGCTTCGATTATAGCATTTGATATGTCTTCAATATCAAAGAGTTTGTCGTCTTCCACAAGTTCTATAGCAAGTAAAGATTCAACCGTACAGAAACATATCTGATGCGTATTTTCTCTGTATTGCAGTTTTTCGATTAACTCTTTGAGAGAAATTTTGCTTTTTTTATAACGGTCTATCTGTGTTGTTACCCAATCGTCTGCAATCGGACCTTCCACTATTTCGTAAGCGTGAGCAGGGTGGTTAATAGCCCTGTTTCTGTTCATTATAATAAACTCAACCCATTCTTCCGAAACAGCATCAAAGCGTTTGGTTGCCATACCTGTCGTTTGCGGATATGCCTCAAAATATTCAAATTCGGTAACAACAGGCGTTGTACCGTGTTCAGTCGCAATATCTATCGCTCTTTGGTGGGCGTGTTTGCGAATGTTGGTAACATAAAACCCACGTCCGAAATCTTTGAAATTGCCGCTTTTGGCAAGGTCAATACTCACAATCCGCACATCGCTTCCGTGATATACTTTCATTATAGCCACCCTCCGTTGTTTCTGCAAACACGAAGCAGGGTCAAACAGGTATTGTGTTCTGATTGCGTATGTTCGTATTCGTAATTTTTGTAGAGAAAATCCAGCCCGCCGTACTTGTCTAAATAGCGGAACGAATCGGGAATAAACATTTTAAATCCGCGTGCAAAACGCAAAATTATAAAATTGGTGTAACCGATGCGGTTCTTTGTTTCCCTGTTTAAAGTTTTTTCCATAAATATTTTACTTTAAATTTTTATCCCGCAAAATTACAACAATTAATTGAATATCGCAACAATCGATTATTTAACAATCCTATAAATTTGCCAATCCGTTTTCCTGTTTCAGTTCTGCAATTCTCTTTTCGGAAATGTTGTCCTGTTCACTTTTATCGTAAATGGTAAGCAGATATACCTTTGTTTCTTCGATGTTAACAACAAGATTACAGGTAATAACTCTCGCACCTCCGCTTTTGCCTTTATTCTTTGAAGCAATGGCAATGCGAATTTTTCGTGTGTTGTTGCCTAAATCGACGCCTTGATAAGGATTTTCTCGCAATTCTTGCTCAAGAGCATCCAAATCGTTTTTTAATGAACGATATTTTTTGCTTAGTGCTTTTGCATCTTTTCGAAATGTAACAGTAGCTATAACATCACAGTTCATCTAAAAACTCTTTTAAAGTTACTTCTTTCTGTTTTCCATCAAGGATGTCCCGCACATCGCGAAAACCGCTTGCAATGCTCTTATATACTTTGCTTTCCTTCGCTTTTGTCGGCTTTGCCGTTTTTTCAAAAGACACTACTTCGGGAATTGCAGAAAACATGGCTAAAATATGCTTCCCCATTGAAGTACGTTCATTAATATGCACTCGATAAGTTGACATAATCGTAATTTATAATGACTGTTTTTATTCTGTAAAATTACAACAATTAATTGAATATCACAACAACCGATTATTTTTTCGCACAAACCAATATGTCAAAGAACGCTTTATTAAAGACTTTCCAAGTTTACGACACAAAAAAAGCGTGTAAACCTTTTTAATATTGGTTTACACGCTTGAAGTAAATAATTCCGGCAATACCGGAGTTATTGTTTATCCCTTTGCCGACGTCTTTCTTCCAGTCGCATAGCGGTCATTTTTTCTCTCATACCTCCATCCCGCAAGAAAGTCTTTTCCAATTTATCCAGATATTTCGCCAATAGATAATCTGTTTGCTTCAACAGACAAATCGCAATGTTAGCAATCGTTTCCGGAGGACGGCTTCTCACTATTTCCATATAAAAAACTGAATCGTTGTGATTTTTAGCCAACTCGCGCATTTTTTTTACTTCCACTGAATCGTTCTCCCAAATACGATGTCCTCTGGTTCTGAGATAATCCATATAGTCATCATAAAGTTCTGTGAGGCTACCCTTTGCAACCACCGTTAACTTGATTTCCATTTCAGACGATGCGGCTCCATCTATACAGCCTTCCGAAATATTCTGCTTGCCGGAACGAGCGGCTTGCTGCATCTGGTCAATAGTACGGTCGCCCCGTCTCAGGTAATTGTGTACAAAAAAATAGGTAATGTCGAAAATGGCTTCTGCCTTTTGATAGCACCAAAGCGCCTTGTAATCCTTACTTACCGGGATAAGTTTTCGTTGCTTTTCCATAGAAGTTTGTTTTTAAAATGTTTTTGAGATTCTTAAGGCGCTTAAGTTTCTTAGATTCTTAAGTTTCTTAAGAAAAATCATCGGCAAAGATATAAAACTTATTCGTGTAAACCAATATGTCAAAGAGCTTTTTTTACAGTCTATGATTTATTTACGGCAGTGTTGGTGAAGTCTGACCGTTGTAAAGCCGCACATTGCCTGCGGTGCAATTGCTGAACGTATTGCCGCTACCTTTGACCGTGCCGCCCAAACTTGCTTTCGAACTATAGATATTCACACCGTAATTGTTGGTGTTTTGGAACTTACAATCGGTAAACGTAAATTCAGCGCCTGAACTTACATAAACCATACCATCGTTGGTATCTTTCGCCCCGTATTCGAAAATACAGTTGGTGAAACTACTGCCGTTCTCGGTGCTAAGCTCAATATACTTCCAATAATATCCCATATTGGGCAAGCGGGTAAATTTGACAGGCTTCGCAGCCGTACCAACAGCATTGATTCTACCCATTTCATTTACAGTAATATAAGCAGCTGTATGCATATAAAAAGTAGCGCCTTCCTGAATCGTCAACGTTTTTTTGATAGTGTTCCAACTCGTCAGATAATAAGGAACGGTTGTTTCCTTTATCGTCAGATTGTTGACGTCAAGCGTTCCCGAAGATATTTCGATATATTCATATTCTTCGTTATTTCCCGACAACTTGGAAGAGGTATCGAAAACGCCAGCCTGAGAGATATGTCCCAGCGTTGCAGGGGCTTTGTCGCAATTGGTAATCACGTTATTGGTAAACGAAGTGATGGTTG
>JAITOP010000336.1 GCA_031289895.1 Prevotellaceae bacterium | reverse complement strand
CTTAAAGAAGGATTGAATCAGTTTACCAAAGACATTTTGGATGTGGTAATTACAAACGATATTTCAGACTCTTCCGTTAAACTGTTAGACCAGATTGATGAAAGCGATGTTGAGATTATTCTTTCCAGAGTAGGAAACTTATTGTCGGACAGTCAAAAAGAGGCTGTAAAAGATATTGTTGCAAGAAAAGAAATAAAAAACCCGCTATCAATCTATCTCTTTCAAAAATTGATTGATATCTATGAAAAACAAAAGGAACTGGATAAATCGGTTAAAGATTTTCGAGATGCTTGCAATACGTATTTGATTGGAAAAGAAGTCTTTTACGATGAAAGCGATATTAAAATCTTTGTGAAATCAAAAAGAACAGGTGATGAGATTGATTTGAAACATTTATCTTCGGGAGAGAAGCAAATAATTTCAATGTTTTCAAAGGTTTACCTATCAGAACCGGATAAAAGATTTTACATTTTATTTGACGAACCGGAACTTTCGTTAAGCATGATTTGGCAAAAGAAACTCTTGCCGAATATTTTAAAATCCGGCAAATGCGATTTCTTATTAGCCGTCACACATTCCCCGTTTATTTTTGATAATGAACTGGATAAATATGCTGTTGGATTAAATGAATATGTAAAACCTTTGAATTGAAGCAATATGTATATAGATGAATTACGCAAAAGCAAAGATAAACCTCAGGTTGCTTTTCATGAATTTGCACTATCAACAGGGACTCATCCGTTGCATTTATTTTGCTTTTTTGAAGGCAAAGATAATTCGTATTATATTCCAAGAATTAAAGGATTTACAAACGATTATTATCCTGTAAAATGTGGAAATAAAGATGCCGTGCTTACGGTATATCGACTTGTTGTCGGTAAACCGGAGTATAATAAATACAAATTAGGCTTCTTTATTGATAGAGATTTCAACCAACCTGTTGGACATAAACAACCTCCGATTTTTGAAACGCCTTGCTATTCCATCGAAAACCTCTATGTTTCATTAAGTGTTTTCAGGGATATTTTGACTAATGAATTTCATCTTTCGGAAGTGTCCGACAAACAAATATTTGAAGATTTATCCAATCTTTATGAAGCACGACAAAAAGAGTTTCATTCTGCAATGTTATTACTTAATGCATGGTATGCCTGCCTGATTGAAAAACGAGATAGAGAAGCCATAGTAACCGGCGTTTCGCTTAATAATCTGAAATTTAATGAAATCGTTACTATTAAACTCAATAGCGTAAGTCAAAATTATGATATTAAAAAACTAAATGATACTTTTCCAAATGCTCTTGAAATAGATGAAACTGTTTTAAGAGAGAAAATAGAATTATTTAAGTATATTGAACAACATAAGGTTTTTAGAGGTAAATATGAGATGGAGTTTTTGTTGAAAATCATTAAAGAAATTCTTTTTGATTCTTATAATACGAAAACAATAGCGAAAGAAAAAATCAGGTTTTCATTTGGAGATGGTAGCACTTTAAATCAGGAACAATTATTAAACATATTTTCTGCATACGCTGAAACGCCTCAATCTCTCATTGACTACATAAAAATTGTAACAAAATAAATCACAAACAAGGTTTTATCTGCATTATTTTGATTTGATGATTTAATTCTTCGATTTATATTCAATTTCTCACCCAAATCAAAACCCAATTATCTCATAATTAGTACTACGTCCGCCCTGCGTTTTTTGGCGTAAAATTCCTTTTGCGATTAAATCTTTCATATCGCGCAAAGCGGTATCCGACGAGCATTTGGCTATTTGCGCCCATTTTGACGATTGCAGTTTGCCGTCTGCTCCGCCCAGCAGTTTGTTGAGTGCTAATCGTTGTCGTTTGTTCAGTTCTATTTTGTCGTGTATTTTCCAAAATTCTGCTTTTCTCAGCACGTTCAATAGTGTTGTGTCTGTGGTTTTTAATGCCTTCTTCATGCAGTTAAAAAACCAAAGCATCCAATTGGTTATATCAAAATTTTCGTTTTGTGTTTTTTCCAAAACTTCATAATATTGTTTTCGTTCGGTTTGCATTTGCGCCAGCATACTGTAAAATCGCTGCGGATTGTTGTCGGCTCTTGCAAACAGCATATTTGTCAACGCTCCGGCAATCAGCATATTTCCGGCTTCAAAAGGGCGAATAGTAATAAACCACAAATAGGCTATCGCCGCTTTTACAACCGCATCAAGTTTGTTTTCTTCGTTAAACCAATCGGTGAAATGCGATATTTCTTTTGCCGCCGAATCTCTGAAATACGATTTGTCTTTGCCAATTGCCTTAGATACAACTTGCTTAATTTTAGTGAGTTTAGACAACCATTTATCATCTTTTTCATTTTTGTCGGTTTGTTCATTTGCAAACAGTGTTGAATGCCATAAAATCAATCGCTCTTCGGTAAGCGGCGTACTGTAATTTTGTATGGCATCTATCATTATTTCAGCCATATTGTCAATTTCGGAGACGGTTTCAGTGGTTTTTGTTCGTGTCAAACCAAGTTTTCGGGCAACCGATATGCGCACTTTTTCTTCGTTAAATGATATATTTTCCATTTCGGCGCATTTGGTTATATCCAAAGTTAATGTTTCAAGAACAGACTCTTTTCTTTGGTCAAGAGCAAGCGATTCTATTCTTCCGAAAATACGTCCTTGCCGATACCTTACATCTGCAAGCGGATTCAAAAGAATTTCGTTGTCCCAAATGAATACAGGACAGTTTTTGTGTTTATATACAAAGTACATTTTCCGTAAATTTGCGGCAAAAATAATAATTATTTTTTACATTGCAAAACATTCAACGCAAAAATAATGTGATTTCTTTAATTTTTTGTGGTTTTTATTAGGTTTTACATGTATATATTTACTGAAAATCGCAAAAATTTTTAATGTTGGAATTTGATGAAAAAATCCTCATTTTTTTAACTTTTTTCATTAAAATGACACGATTTTTTTGATGCTGAATAAAAACACAAATTTTTATGTCTAATGAATTTTTTAAAAATCTTTCATTTTCTGAAAAATTACAAAAAAAATCTGAAAATCGCAAAAAAATGACCTGAAAAATTTTGTAAAAACGATGAAAAATTTTTAAAATGGTCAAAGTTTTTTACACCTGATTTTGGTCTTGATTTTTTCGTACAGTTTAAATATTTATTTCAAAAAATATATATTTATATTATTTTCATACAGATATTTAATTATATTACAATTACAACATTTTTTGCAATAAAATTAAACCGTCTTCTATGGTTTTAACGTTAATAGCGGTGAGCGAAAGTTTTTTATTGTTCTCCTTTAAACTAAACTTTTTAGGCAGTGATTGTATGTGATGCAATATATCGTTAAATCGCTGAGTTTTGTAATATGCGCTCATCTGATTTGAAATAAAATAAGCAATCATCATTCTGTTTCTTAAAATTATGCGTTCAAACCCAAGTTTTATTGCTATGTGGCGCAATCGAACTATATTAAACAAACTTTCGGTTGACTCGGGAACTTCGCCAAAACGGTCAATCATTTTTTTGCGAAATTCCTGTAAATCATTCTCATTATCAATATTATTCAAATCCTTGTACAGTTTGATTTTTTCGGCAGTGTTGCTCACATATTCGTCAGGCAACATCGCATCAATATCGGTATCAATATAGCAATCGGAAATAAACGAAATATCTGTTGCTATTGCTTGCTGTTGCTCGTTTTTCACAGGCAAAGCGGTATCAAATCTTAATTCGGCAAGCGCCTCATTCAAAATTCGTTGATACGTTTCAAAGCCAATATCGGCAATAAAACCGCTTTGTTCGCCGCCAAGCAGATTTCCTGCGCCGCGAATATCCAAATCCTGCATTGAAATATTGAATCCCGAACCTAAATCCGAAAATTCTTCAATAGCCTTCAACCGCCGCCGCGCTTCGGTTGTGAGCGATACTGGCGGCGGCGTAAGCAAATAACAAAACGCTTTTGTGTTGGAACGCCCCACTCTGCCGCGCAATTGATGCAAATCGCTTAATCCGAAATTTTGCGCCTGATTTATGATAATTGTATTTGCATTAGGTATATCAAGTCCTGATTCTATTATTGTGGTAGTCAGTAAAATATCATATTTACCATCTATAAAATCCAGCATTATATTTTCAAGTTTTTTGGCTTCAAGTTGTCCGTGTGCTATTGCAATTTTGGCTTTTGGACAAAGATTTTTAATAATTCCTTCGATTTGTTGTATATCAATCACTCTGTTATGTACAAAAAAGACCTGACCGTCACGCTCTAATTCATAGTTAATTGCATCCTTTATTATTTCACGATTAAACGTATGAACTTCGGTAATTATGGGATGTCGATTTGGCGGCGGCGTGTTGATAATTGACAAATCGCGTGCGCCCATTAACGAAAATTGCAGAGTTCGCGGAATCGGCGTTGCTGTCATCGTAATAGTGTCAACATCAAGCTTTAACTGACGAAGTTTTTCTTTTGCGCCAACGCCGAATTTTTGTTCCTCATCAATAATCAGCAAGCCTAAATCTTTGAATTTTATGTTTTTACCAAGCAATTTATGTGTCCCGATAATAATATCGGTGTATCCGCTTACAAGATTTTTCAATGATTCGGTTTGTTGTTTTGCTGTTTTTAAGCGATTTAGATAGTCAATTCTAACAGGAAAATCTTGCAATCGTTCGCTAAATGTTTTATGATGTTGAAGCGCCAAAATCGTTGTAGGAACAAGGATTGCCGTTTGTTTTCCATCCACAGCTGCTTTGAATGCGGCTCGAATTGCGATTTCTGTTTTTCCGAACCCTACATCGCCGCAAATCAGCCTGTCCATTGGATTTGCCGATTCCATATCGTCTTTTACCGCAATCGATGCTTTCAGCTGGTCGGGCGTATCTTCGTAAACAAAAGAGGCTTCAAGTTCGTGCTGCATATACGAATCTGCACTGAATGCAAAACCTTTTGCCGCTTTGCGTTCGGCATACAACAAAGTCAATTCGAGAGCAATATCTTTAATTTTCTTTTTTGTGGCTTGTTTCAAACGTTGCCAATCACCGTTGCCAAGTTTGTATATTTTAGGCGGTTCGCTATCTTTTCCTTTGTATTTTGAGATTCGATGCAAGCCGTGAATATTTACAAAAAGCACATCGTTATCGCGATAAACAAGTTTTACGGATTCATGCACTTGCCCGTTTGTGTGCTGCTTCACAAGTCCGCCGAAAACGCCCACGCCATGGTCGATATGCACAATATAATCACCAATTTGCAATTTATTTAACTCCTGAATATTCAAAATTTCGCCTTTGTCAAGCGTTCCGTGAATTTTGAAACGATGATAACGCTGAAAAATCTGATGGTCGGTATAATACGCAACTTTTGAAATGTGGTCGATAAAACCCTCATGCACAGAGACATTTACGCTTTCAAACGAAATGTGTATTTCCTTATTATTCGATTCAAATATCTGCTGCAACCTTTCGTTTTGCACGATATTATCGAACAAAATAACAGTGTTGTAATTATTTTCCTGATTTTCGCTGATATTTTTAAAAAGCAAATCAAAATTTTTATTGAAATTAGGTTGAGGCGATGTTTTAAAATCAATTTGAGTGCTGTTTTTCAGGATTTTAGAAGATGAAAATAAAAGCAACTGATTTTTTTCACTTTGCTCGCAAAAATCATTTTTTGATATAAAATTTTGACTGTTTATCTTGTTTATTTCATTGGTTTTTTCGGCACAAAAATCATAATCATCAAACCACAAACACGCCGAAACATCAATAAAATCAAATATTGCAGCGTTTTTCTCATCTTGTTTTAAATTCGATACAATTTCTATTTCATCCAAACGTTCAACCGAAAGTTGAGTGTCGAGGTCGAACACGCGAATGGACTCTACATCATCGCCAAAGAAATCAATACGATACGGTCTGTTTGCCGAATATGAAAAAATATCCAGAATACTTCCGCGCACCGAATATTGCCCGGGTTCAAATACAAAATCGGTTCGCTCAAACTCGTACGACATAAGCATTTCGACAATAAAATCCAAACCTATTCTGTCGTTTTTTTTGATATTTAATGTATTTTTACTGAGTGCATTAGGCGATACAACTTTTTCTGCCAAACCTTCGGGATAAGTTATTATGCAAATATTTTTTTGCCTGCGGTCTTTTAGCAGATTCAGGCATTTGGTACGCTGCACAATGTTCGATATATCAACCGTTTCATCTTGCACATTGCGCTTAAATGAAGACGGAAAAAACAAAATTTGCCCGCCGCTGCAAATATTATACAAATCGTTGTAAAAATAAGCGGCATCTTCTTTTTCGGACATCACAAAAACATTGACATTGCCAAAATTTTCCAACACACAAGCCGCCAACACCGACTTTGCCGAACCAGCCAATCCCTTAACAGCAATAGAGTTACGCTTGCCAAATTCGATTTCGGCAATTAAGGTTTTATAGTTTTCCTGACTTACAAAGTTGTCCGTTATTCTTTTCACAATTCAAAGGTATAAAAATAATTTGGTATTCAGTATTCGGTATTCAGTATTCCGTAATCAGTATTCAGTAGTTGGTCGTTAGTCGTTAGTCGTTGGTATTTGGTCGGTTGTTCATTTTTAATTCTTCATTTTTCATTCTTAATTCTTAATGAATTGCCTCCGGCTAAAGCCGGAGGAACAAAATGATATAAACAAAAGGCTTTAGCCGAATATATATAAAGAAAATCAAGAGTTGAAATTTGGCTTTATAGTCCGAAGGACTAAACATGAATAACCCCCAATGAAGCGCAGCGATTGGGGGATATACAAAAAAGTCCGAAGGACTAAACATGAATAACCCCCAATGAAACGCAGCGATTGGGGGATATACAAAAAAATCCGAAGGACTAAATATGAATAACCCCCAATGAAGCGCAGCGATTGGGGGATATACAAACAAGTCCGAAGAACTAAACATGAATGCGCAGCGATTGGGGGATGAACATCCCAACCCGCAAATCCCCGTATGAGGTTTCACAAAATAAATATATGAAACCTCTACGAGGTTTTAGTTGACAGTGGCGATATTTCTTCTATTGATATGAATGCCCTACTGGCAAAATTAAATTAATTTGACAAAACAACCTCTAATTCTACATTTGATAGCAATTATTTTGCCAATTTAATTTGTTGTAAAATATTTACTCATTTCGGCTGCAAGCAGTTTGCAATGGAAATCATAGTGTTTAGCACGTGCCTTTTCGGTTTTGCCAGACAGAATGGCTATTCCTGTTCTTTTATCTGTCATTTTAACGGTTAATGAATTTAAATCAGTATTATAATACGACGCTTCGACAGTCCATTCTAATAAATAAACAGTAGAATATTTCAATTTTTCAATTAAAACATCAACGGTTGGATAATCTTCACTCCCTATTAAATCAGGCGAAACTACCTTTAATCCATTTGCTTGCAAGGCGTTTTCTAATGCAATCCGATGTTTTTCAGACGATATCTGGTTTGACTCTATCATGTATTTATCTGTATTTTTCAAAACTATAATCGGTATTTGTCTTGAGAGTGTAACACCAGGACTTACGCTTACTTGTGCATAAGGTCGAGGTTGCAGCATTGCTTGTATAGTTGCACATGAAGAGGCGAGCAAACATACACCAATAAACATCATTAATATGAATTTTTTATTCATACAAAAATTGAATTTTGCATCCGTCCTTTGGCAGACATTTAATTTATTGATTATCCTACTCGTCAGGCTTTTCGGACTCGCCTCGTTTTTTGAATGGTTTTCTAACTCCATTGCACCGAAATTGTTCGCATGCTGTTGTTGTTGATTTGAAATTTGTAACATAAAATGTAATTTTAAAATTAAACAATTATTTTTT
>JAITOP010000036.1 GCA_031289895.1 Prevotellaceae bacterium | reverse complement strand
AAGAATTACAATAGATGATATTAAAGACCACACGACACCTATTACGATAACTAATCTTATTGAAATGTGTATTTATTTTGCTGTACGTCTTTGTATTGAGCCAACGTGGCTCAACGACCGCGACCAATTTCTGTTTCCAAACAAAAAATGGGAAAAAGATATTGAATTTCAGAATGATTGTTTGGCTTTTACGTTGTTTCACGGACAAAATAGAATTAGTGTAAAAGATGGTGTAAATCATTGGATACCATTTACAGAAGAACAAATCAATGCACCTGATACATTTGAAAGCCATTTTATGACCAGTTTTATTTCAGGAAAAATCAAACAAAACGGTTATACAAATCTATTTGAAAATAATGAAGAAAAATTTTGTATAGAACGCAAATTTTCACCCGAAGCAACCGAAGTTTTCAATGCAGGCAAAGCATTATGGAGATACTACCACCAACAACCAAATTGTAATGTAAATGCCTCATTGTATGATATTCGCGAACATTTTCAGGGCAGAAATGAACAAGGCAAAATGAACAACGGCAGCGAATACGAAATCTATATGAATTTAATTACCGACCTGAGAGACAACCTCAAAATTTTGGCAAAGAAAATTGAACCAAAAGTTTATGAATATGGTTTTTTAAAGTTATAAAGTTTTTTCAAAAAACAAATCAACAAATCAACAAAAAACAAATCAACGTTTAAAAAAAACAATGGCAAGCCAATTCGGTTTGCCATTGCTGTCAACTAAAGACACAAACAATTTTTAGTTAGATTTTATTTGTGTTTGTAGCATTTTACCCAATCAACATCAAATGCTATGGGCAAATCTATACTGTTTATTTCTTTTTTTACTCCCGACGAAAATGCCAGATACATTTGTTCGTTAATGCGAATTTCTGCCGAAAAAACTTTTCTTCCGTTTATTTTCCAGATTATTTCGGATGTATTCCATTCAATTCCTACTACATAAAATTTTTGACTTAGCGGAACGGGAATTTTTTTTACAATGTTCTGACTTTTGTTGAACGCTCCTACCTGCACTTTGCCGCTGTTTACGCAAAATATATTTATAAACGGCAGCATTTGTTCGCAGCCAAGCCAAAAAGAGTGATATGTTCCTTTGGTTTTCGGCATACGTATTTTTGCTTCAATTCTGCCATAGGTTTGCATAAATTTTGTTGCTGTGCTTGCGACTCCCGATGTATAAGAAAATTTTTGCGGAACAAATCCGTGTTTTTCGCTCCACAAAAAGCCATTGGCTGATTCGTTGCGTGTTACTATTTGCAAAAGGCTGTTTGTTACGTTTATATTTTTACCATCTGATATAAATTGCAAATCGCCAAGCTGAGAATACGATTTTTGAAGATGCCGCAAGGCTACAATGGCGGGTTGCGTAACCCATTTTTTTTCGAGAATTACCGACGTAAAATCATCTCCGAATGTGCCTTTCCATTGCGACATTTCGGCAACATATTTACTACACGATTTTTGCAGTTTGGGTAACAAGTTAACATCTTCCGATTTTTTCAGATAATTATAATCTTCAAGATTTTTGTACGCGCTGCATTTTTTGTGTTTATTGGTATCGCAAAGATATGTTTTTTTATCTTTAAACTCGTCGGTTTCAAATATTTGTTTCAACCTTAAATATTCTACAACTTCAATAGATTCGTTATTGCTGCCTGTTAAAATAAATCGTTTTACTTTTTTACTTTTTCCAAGTAATTTTAGTTTTTTCTCTATTTTATACTCGTCGCTATTTTGGTATTTCTGATTTTTGACGACAGTAATATCATTTTTGCATTGTCCCGATTCTACATATTCTTTTAGTTTTACGAATCGGTTGTATGCTTCCGAATCCAGGATTTCTCCTATTTTTTTACAGTTGTTCTCCATTACGGCAATTGTTTTTTCATATTTTTCAGTTGACATAATGGGACTAAAAATCCGATATTTTAAAAAATCTATCATCTTAAATCATTTTTTCAATAGTAAATTAATAATATTTTCGTTAATCTGAAATTAATTTAAACCCTTTTCCGCGTACATTTATTATTTGTATCGTTGGGTCGTCTTTCATGTATTTACGAAGTTTTGTAATGTACACATCCATGCTGCGTGCATTAAAATAACTGTCGTCGTTCCAAATTGTGCGAAGTGCAAAATTTCTGTCTAAAATTGCGTTGCGATTGAAGCACAAAAATTTCAGCAATTCCGATTCTTTCGACGTAAGTTTTTGTTCTACGCCTCCTTTTACGAGTATTTGTTTTGTAGAATTAAATCTGTAAATGCCTACTTCAAATTCGTCTTGTGTTTGGTCTGTTCCTCCTTTTGTTCGGCGCAGTACGGCTTCAACTCTCAGCAACAATTCTTCGATGCTGAATGGTTTTGTCATATAATCGTCTGCTCCCGAATTAAATCCTTCGGCAATATCTTCTTTTTGAGATTTTGCCGTAAGAAAAATTATAGGGATAACATTGTTTACGTGGCGCATTTCTTTTGCCAGCGTAAATCCATCTTTTTTCGGCATCATCACATCTAAAATGCAAATGTCGTACGAACGCGATTGAAATCCTTTAAATGCCGATTCTCCATCCGCATACAAATCTGTATCGTAACCTTTTACCCGTAAATACTCGAGCAGCAAAACGCCTAAATTTTCATCGTCTTCTGCTAATAAAATGCTTGCTTTAAAATTATTTTCCATAATATCTGAATTTATTTTGTTTATAAAATTTTTTTTATTTTTAATTTTGCTGTAAATTTACTAATCATTTTTTATTTGGCAAAAAAATTATGAAAGTACTTCCTTTGCCTTTTTCACTTTCTACGCTAACTTTTCCTCCGTGCATTTCCGAAATTTTCTTTACATAATTCAACCCTAATCCCGATCCTTTTACTGTGTGTATGTTTCCTGTCGGCACTCTGTAAAATTGCTCGAAAACATGTTTTTGATATTCTTTTTCTATTCCAATTCCGTTATCGCTTACAGCAATAATTATGCCATCGTTTTTATTTTCGGTGCGCACAAATATTTCGGGGTCTTTTTTCGAATATTTTAATGCGTTGTCGATAAGATTTGATATTATTTGCTGCAAGTGCATTTCGTCGCCAATCACAATATTTTCTTTGGCATTGTATTCTGTTATTATTTTTCCTTTGCGTGCATTTAATTGTAACATATACGATTCAACAACTTTTTTGATAACCGTTCTAATATTTACATCTTTATGTTTTAGTATAATATTTCCGCGTTCGGCTGCTGCCATGCGCAATACTTTTTCAACCAAACTGCTTAATCGTTGCGATTCGTCTCGTATCATTTTCGCTAATCCTGTAACGTTTTTCTTTTCTATCGGAACGCTTTCATCTTTCAGCATTTCGGCGGCAAGCGCTATTGTTGCTATCGGCGTTTTAAGTTCGTGCGTCATATTTCCCATAAAATCGTTGCGCATTTGCGATAATCTTTTTTGATGAAAAATTATTATCAGCGTTGCTGCAAATGTCCCTGCTATAATCAAAATCAACAATAATGATGAGAAAATTACAAGCGATAATTCTTTAAAAATATAATCTGTCAAATGCGGAACATATATGTTTAAAAAATATTTTGGCGCTTGTTCGGCATCGTGTGGAAACAGTTGTTGTTTATACAATCGTTCTTCTCTTTCGGCTTTGAAATTTGCTGTTTTCAAAGCAGTTACCTCAACATTATCTGCACCTATAACTGCAAATTCAAATGTTGTTTCTATTCCCTGCTCTTTAAATTGATTGCGTATCAGCGAGTCTATTCTGCTTAGCGACAGCCGTTCTTCTACCGATACGTCCAATGTTATTTTTGTTTCACTGCGCTCGTCTATAAACAGTTGAAATTGTTCCGATACCGGAATATCTGTTCGCCGAAATCGGTCGGATTCTAATCCCGAAATTCCGCCTTCCATTAGGGTATTTAATTTTTTGTCGGAAGTTGCTTTTTGAATATCTTTTTTGTTTGTCAACATAAGGCTTGTCGATTTACTTTCAATGCTTTGGTAGAGCGATGGAGTTGTAAATTTCATCATTCTTTCTGTTGACGCACTATAACTGCCTTTCCCGAAATAGCTGGTACTCGGTGTTTCATCATATTCATCTACAACCGGTTCAGCCTCTTCCACAACATTATCAAGCACTGCCTTCATTTTTGTATTGAATGTTTCCTTTTGCATTTTTCCTGCTGCACGCAACGAGTTACCCTGAACAATAACAAGTATCACAGTGCAAATGCAAATGGCTACCGACAATAAGATTATAATATTTTTTTTCATTCAATATCTTCCGTGTTTAAGAACAAAGTTAAAAAAATTGTTTGTATAACAATCATGTCGTTAACAAAAATTAACAATGTTAAATCCTTTCAAAGACGCTGAATAAAGGAGTTTTTTTAACATTTAAGTTTATACATGCTGTTATTCCTTTAACACTTCTGATTGCTGCTATGATATGATTAATTTGGTCGTTTGTTAAATTACCTGAAATTTTTAACATAAAATCTATACTTGCAAGTTGACGAATTAACCTAAATTTACTGTATTTATTGCGTATAAATGAATATTCAATGCCTATTTTATCGCAAATGTAATTAAAATATGAAATAGTTTCGCCAGCAGGAATAAGGTTTTTGAGCATAGGATGCTCCGTTCTGTTTAAATTTAACGATAATATGTTATTTAAATTCCAAATCAAATAATAATCGTCCTCTGTTGATACTATCGCCAGAACGACAAAATTGTAGTTATTTTCTTCAAGTTTCAATGTCTTTGACTTCATAATAAACTGCGCTAAATGGAATTTTTGTTGATACAAATTTAATTATTTTTTTTGAAGAAACAAGAACGAAGAAGTTAGAAAGTTTTTAAAGTTGGAAAGTTCATAAAGTTTTTAAAGTTTTTAAAGTTGGAAAGTTCATAAAGTTCATAAAGTTTTTAAAGTTAGAAAGTTCATAAAGATTTTAAAATCAAAAAAAATCAGTGTAAATCTGTTGCATCTGCGTTATCTGTGTGCTTCTTTCAAATCAACAAAAAACAAATCAACAAAAAACAAAATCTAATATCTTAATTAAAAAAGAGATGCAAAATATTTGCATCTCTTTTTCTTAGCCTCAACAACAATGAATTTTTAATTCAAAGTCGTTTTTTTTCGTAATTATTTTACAATACTGTCCAGCCTTTGTCGGTCGCAATTTTTTTGTCGCCGGCTGCACTTCCGGGATTGCCGATAATACTTACAGAATAAACATCTTTTGTTGAAGGATTTTTTGGCAAACTTGCAAACAGAGAGTTAATAGCCGATTCAACTAAGTTGTTGTTGTTGCAATACAGAGCAGTTAAAGCAGTATTTTTGGTTACAGTCAACGAATCTATCTGATTATCGTTGCAATTCATGCTTTTTAGTGCAATGTTTTTGCTTACATCAAGAGTTTTCAATTGATTTTTAGCGCAGTTCAAATTTGTTAAAGCCGCATTTTTGCTTGCATTTAACGAATCTATTTGATTGTCGTTGCAATTCATGCTTTTTAATGCAATGTTTTTGCTCACATCAAGAGTTTTCAATTGATTTTTAGCGCAGTTCAAATTTGTTAAAGCTGCATTTTTGCTTACATCCAAAGTGGTTATGTTATTGCTGTAAACCCATAATGTTTCCAATGCGGTTGCGCCGTTCAGATTGATTTCGGCAAGATTATTGTTAACTATGCGCACTGCTTTTAAATCGGGAGTTGAAGTAAAATTTATTTTCTGAATTTTTCCGACCATCAATGCATTTACAGTGTCGGCAATTACTTTATCTCCAAATTGCGTCAGATTTTCAGCTTTCACAACAATAGTACGTTCTTTGTTGTCGGCGTACGTGTGTTTGATTTCGGCGTTGGCTGCGGTGTAAGTATTGTTTTTGCCATCGCCCCAATCAACTTTTAATTTTTTGGCTTTGGCATACAATTTCACTTCGCCATTAGCAGGTGTTGCCGTTAATTCTACTACTGCGTAATTGGGTTCTGGGGCTTGATTAACAGTTATTACGCGAGTTAATTTGCCTGCGCTGACAGTAATTTTTGCCGAACGTTTTGTTTTGGCATTATTTTCCGTTACGTTTACCTTTAAAGTGTTTTTGCCTCTAACCGAATTTACGGCGACAGTACACCATTTTGCAGAAGTATCAACCGCCGCATTCCATTTGTCTTTGCTGGTTACA
This sequence comes from Prevotellaceae bacterium, assembly GCA_031289895.1. Classification (GTDB taxonomy): domain Bacteria; phylum Bacteroidota; class Bacteroidia; order Bacteroidales; family UBA932; genus JAIRKV01. The sequence continues at coordinate 1,655 of JAITOP010000036.1, read as the reverse complement.
ACAATATCGTAAGAGCTGCTGTCAGCCGTTGCATCAATTACGGTTTTGCTGACAACCAAATCTCCGGTAGGTTTGGGGGTGGGTTTAACTTGTTTGTCGTCATCGCTACATGCAGCGAATGTTAATGAACTTGCCACAGCAAGTAGAAATAAAAATTTTTTTGTCATATTATATTTTTTTAAAATTCGGCGGCAAACTTATAGCATAATTGCAACAGGCAATAACGCAGGCACAGCATTTTTGGGAAAAATAATGATTTTTGACAGTTTTTTATTCATATTCGCCAATGTAAAACGATTATTATACAAATAACTGTTAATTACCAATATACAATGATATTATTTATAATAGCGATATGTATATATGCAATTTTCATGCGATTTTCGGACAGCAAATATTAACCCCATCGCAGCAAGCCAAAAATATTGCAACATACGTTTTTAATCAGCCCAGCAACATTAAAATAAAATCAAGTGCCGACAATTTTGTTAAAAATCGTAAACAAAAATATCTTATATTCAATAAAAATTATGTAATATTTTGATTTATTGAGATATATTTCAATTTGAATTTAAAAACAAAGAAGAGGCTGCACAAAATATTTTGTACAGCCTCTCCACAAAAAAAGGATGACTATTGAGGAAATTTTATATTTATATTTTCAAAATTTATATCCAAGAGTAATGCTAACATTAGAATCATTAAAATTGTGATTTGTTTTATGAATATCAAAACGATAAGCAGAGTTAGCAAACTCCGGTTATTATTAAAAAATAAATCAAAATAAATTTATACGGATTTATATATATTTGTTTTTTCCAAGCCAGAAAATATCAAACAAGCGTTCGACAACAGCATTTTTGTAAAAGCAAATATATGGTTTACTGTTTTGAATTGTACAGGTATTATAAAAATAATTTACAGAAGTCGCCTCATCTTGTTCGCCTTCTTCTTTAAATAAATTGGCACAGAATTGTTCGTTGTTGTCATTATCGGCGGCAGCATTGAGCAATAAGCATGATAATGATTTTAATTTATTGGTTAATGAAAAACTATAATATTCAGTATTTTGCCAAATAAAACAACTTTCGGCAGCAAAAATATTTGTTGATTCCGAAGTTTCGTTTATCAGCTGTGTATTAGCATAAGAATTGTTACACAATCCACAGATTATAACAAAAAATATTAAAATAATTTTCTTCATTTAGTAATTTTTATTACAAAAGTAATTGAATAAATATTATTTTTTTTAATTATGTAAAATCTTAATAAAAATTAACCTTAGTATTTGGTCGTTGGTATTTGGTCGTTGGTATTTAGTCGTTGGTATTTAGTCGTTGGTATTTGGTGTTGGTATTTAGTTGGATGTTTGAGACGTTATACTGCGCTTGGCTTGATTTTGTTCATAAATTTAATATCCACAAAGACACAAAGTGCTTTTGCTCAAAACTATGCTACGTAAAGTATCTTTATTTTTGCCCTTTCAGTATTGCCGACTCTGCTTTTTCATCGTTTGCATTAATATTTACATCTTCTTTTTGTTGCCCCCAACGTAATGTTTTTCCGAATCTCACAAAAAATCCTTTACCTCCTCTAAATGCACTTATATGTTGATAACGACGATAAGGTGCAACTTCAGAATGATTAATCGTTGC
>JAITOP010000035.1 GCA_031289895.1 Prevotellaceae bacterium | reverse complement strand
AACTTTAAAAACTTCTTGTCTCTTTGTTCTTTTTCTTGGTTCTGTCTAAGTCCTTTTATTTTGAAACAAATAATATCGCTGGTAATAAGGTGTTTGCAATTATTTTTTGAAAATATTTTATATATTGGTTTATTTTTAATACATTTGCACCAAATCGTAATAGAAAAATATGAAAGTTTCGCAATTAACTGAACTCGACCCTTTCTTAATTCCTTTTGAGCGTACCATTTATCGGCGTTTTGAGGAAATGCAAAAAAGAGAAAAAGATATTACCAATGGAATGTCGCTTTCCGATTTTGCCAATGGTCATCTTTATTTCGGCTTGCATAATGTTAATAATAGCTGGATTATTCGGGAATGGGCGCCAAATGCAACAAATATCTACGTTGTTGGCGAATTTTCGAATTGGAAACCTCAGCAAAAATATAAACTTAAAAATATCGGAAACGGAGTGTGGGAAGGCGTTTTCGTAAATTCATTATTCACTCATCTTGATTTATATAAATTTTATGTGGAGTGGCACGGCGGTTTTGGCGAGCGTATTCCGTCGTATGCACGCAGAGTTGTTTTCGACGAAAATACTCATATTGCAACTGCTCAGGTGTGGCATAAACCTAAATATAAATTTGAAAATAAACCTCCCGAAACTATAAAAAATCCGCTGATTTACGAAGTCCACGTAGGAATGAGCGGCGAAGAACCCAAAATATCAACATACAACGAATTTACTCAAAATATCTTACCGCGAATAAAAAAACTTGGTTACAACGTCATTCAACTAATGGCAATTCAGGAACATCCGTATTACGGTTCGTTTGGTTATCAGGTATCTAATTTTTTTGCGCCATCATCGCGTTTCGGCACTCCCGACGAGTTGAAACATCTTATTGATACCGCTCACGGTGAAGGAATTGCAGTTATTCTCGATATAGTTCATTCACATTCGGTGAAAAACGAAAATGAAGGTTTAAGCCGTTTTGACGGAACTGAATATCAATATTTTCACATAGGCGAACGCGGAAGTCATCCTGTTTGGGATTCGCGTTGTTTTGATTATGCCAAAAATGAAGTAATTCACTTTTTGCTTTCAAATTGTAAGTATTGGATTGACGAATACAAATTCGACGGTTTTCGTTTCGACGGAGTTACAAGTATGATTTACACGCATCACGGCTTGGGTGTTGATTTTGGCGATTATCGTCTGTATTTCGATGGAAATCAAGACGAAGATGCACTTGCTTATTTATTTCTGGCAAATAAATTAATTCATTCGTTAAATCCGAAAGCCATAACAATTGCCGAAGATGTAAGCGGAATGCCGGGGATGGCTGCATCTCAACAAATTGGCGGCATGGGTTTTGATTTTAGAATGTCGATGGGCGTTGCCGATTTTTGGACGAAAATAATTAAAGAACGGCGAGACGAAGATTGGTTGGTTGGCGATATGTTTTTTCATTTATCCGACAAGCGCGTTGAGGAAAATACCATAAGTTACGCCGAATGTCATGACCAAGCGATGGTTGGCGACAAAACAATAATTTTCAGATTAGCCGACAAAGAAATGTATTCGGCGATGAGCATACTCACTCCAAATATCATTATCGACAGAGGAATTGCGCTGCACAAAATGATACGGCTTATAACTATCGCGCTTGCCGACGGCGGTTATCTTAACTTTATGGGAAACGAATTTGGACATCCCGAATGGATTGATTTTCCGCGAAAAGGAAACGATTTTAGTTATCATTATGCACGGCGACAGTGGCATCTCGAAGATGATGAAATGTTGAAATATCATTATCTGCGAAATTTTGATGAAGATATGATAAAAATTGTAAAAACGCATAATATATTTTTGAAACGGCCGCAACAAATTCTTTGTAATAATAACGACCAAGTTATTGTTTTTGAACGTAATGACTTGATTTTTGTGTTTAATTTTAATCCCACAAAATCATATACCGATTACGGATTTGAAATACCTAAGGGAAAATACAAAATTATGCTCGACAGCGACAGCGAAAAATTTTACGGCTTCAAACGCAACGACGATAACCTTATTCACGCCACAAAACGCGAAGCCGGAGTGGATATGCTGAAACTTTATATTCCCAACAGAACGGCTTTGGTGCTGTACCGAATTTGAATTAATAATTAAGAATTAATAATTAAGAATTATTTGCTATTCACTGATAACTTTTTAATTTCGACTTATGACTTACAAAAATGTATCTTGCAAGTAAATCATTTGAAAATCTTACTATTGAGAATATTGAGCAGTTAAAAATGCTCGGATACAGAGGCGATATAAATGAAATTATCGCACAATTAAAGTTTGAAAGTATATCATTGCAAAGCAAAGAAAATGAACTAAAAAAGATAACAAGCAAACAATCCGGGACAATAAAAGAAACCGATTTTACAGAGTGGATTGTGGCAGTAAGTAAGTACATGGGCTATCGGATAGATAAAAAAACTACTTTTTTATCGGAGTTTTTGGAAATGGCAAAACAAATGAATAAGGAAATTGAAGTGAAAAATAAGAAGTTGAAAAAATGATTAATGTAATACAGGAGTATAAGCGTTATAAACCATTGAGGCAAATAGTACGATAAATAATATCCAACCGCCAATATTTTCGCTTAATGTTGGTTTTCTTGGACCTTTATCGTCCCATACCATAAATGGTTCTTTTTTCATAATTAGTAAATAATATTAAAATTTTCACAAAGATAATAAAATTAATTTAACAACAATATAAAATATAAAAAAATGGCAGATGTCAAACAATAATCAAACAAAAACTAAATATATGACAAGCATATTAAAAAAATAGATT
>JAITOP010000031.1 GCA_031289895.1 Prevotellaceae bacterium | reverse complement strand
CTCCACAAATCATTTTCGGGAAATGGTGCTGTTATTTCGATATTGGCGTTGGTTACGGGATGAATAAATTCTATTTTGCGTGCGTGCAACGATATTCCGCCATCTTCGTTCGAACGCGGTGCGCCGTATTTCAAATCGCCTTTTATCGGGCAACCTATTGCCGACAGTTGGCATCGTATTTGATGATGTCTGCCGGTCATTAATTCTATTTCGAGTAAAAAATATTTATCGCTGCAACTTATTAATTTGTAATGCAATTTTGCTTGTTTGCTGTTGTTTGCAGCCTCTTTGGTTACGTACGATTTGTTAGATTTTTCGTTGCGCAATAAATTGTGAATAAGAGTAGCCTGTTCGGGCTGCGGCTTGTTTTTTACAATTGCGTAATATATTTTATGAATATTTCCGTCTCGAAACATATTATTAAGACGGGCAAGTGCTTTGCTTGTTTTTGCAAAAACAACAACGCCGCTCACAGGTCTGTCGATACGATGAACAACGCCAATAAACACATTTCCCGGCTTGTTATCCCTTATTTTTATATATTGTTTCAACATTTCGCCTAAAGGCACGTCGCCTGTTTTGTCGCCTTGCGTAATTTCGCCTACACGTTTGTTGACAACAATTATGTGATTATCTTCGTATAATATTCTATTTTTAATATTATTATCGGTCATCGCACTTTTAATTTTTACAAAACTACAAATAAAATACAAAACAATCTGTTAAATTACCGATATGATTTAATAAAAAATCTTACATTTGCAGTTTATAAAAAAATTAAGACACAGTGAATACAGAAAAAATAATGAAATTCGACCACCGTTATCTTGAGATGGCTATTGTGTGGGCAAAAAATTCATATTGCAAACGCCGGCAAGTAGGCGCAATTCTTGTAAAAGACAATATGATTATTTCCGATGGTTTTAATGGAACGCCGTCGGGTTTCGAAAATATTTGTGAAGACGACGACGGTGCTACCAAACCTTATGTGTTGCACGCCGAAGCCAATGCAATAACCAAAGTTGCCCGCTCCAATAACAGCAGCGAAGGTTCTACGCTGTACATTACAAGTTCGCCTTGCCTTGAATGTGCAAAACTTATAATACAGGCAGGAATAAAGCGCGTTGTTTTTTCAGATAATTACAGAATTTCTGACGGCATTGAACTTTTAAAACGAGCAAATATCGAAGTAGTACAAATAAATTTACAATAAAATTAATCATAACGCAATATAATAAAATATGAAAAACAGATTTAATATTTTCCGCACACTTTTGATGGTTGTAACCATAATTTTATCTGTGTATTTAGGATTTAGACTGGGAGCAAACAGCACATTAATACCTCGAAACATAGAAGTAAAAACACCGATAAACAAAATCAATAAAATACTTCAACTTATTGCCAACCGATATGTTGACAGCGTATCGATAGACAATATCGTAGAATCGTCTATACCTCTGATTATTGAACATTTAGACCCGCACAGCACTTATTTTGTTGCCGAAGATTTGAAAGGATTTGATGAAACATTGCAAGGCAGTTTTGAAGGCGTGGGAATAACATTCAACGTTCCGGACGATACGGTTGTTGTAATAAACGTTATAGATGGAGGTCCGGCAAGCCGTGCAGGAGTTGAGGCGGGCGACCGAATTATCAGAATAGACGATTCTGTTGTTGCAGGAAAAAAAATCATTTCCGACAGCATAATGAAAAAACTGCGGGGAATTGCAGGCAGCAAAGTGTCGATAGATGTGCAACGACACGGTTTCGACAAAGAAATTCCAATAATCATAACCCGCGCAAAAATTCCCGTAAAAAGCGTTGACGTTGCTTATATGATAAACGACAGCATAGGATTTATAAAACTTTCGACATTTTCGCGAAATACATACACCGAATTTATTGCCGCCGCAGAAAAACTGAAAAAACAAGGCATGAGCAAACTCATTATCGACCTGCGCGATAACACAGGCGGATACATGGACCAAGCAATAAAAATATCTAACGAATTTTTTGACGAAAAAGTAATTATTGTTTACACCGAAGGATATAAATCGCCGCGCGAAAACTTTTATTCAAAAGGAAAAGGACGCCTTGCCGACATAGACGTAAATATACTTATAAACGAAACATCGGCATCGGCAAGCGAAATTCTGGCGGGCGCAATTCAGGATAACGACAGAGGCACAATAATCGGCAGACGCTCGTACGGAAAAGGCTTGGTGCAAGCACCGATAACGTTTGACGATGGCTCGGGATTAAATCTTACCATTGCACGCTATCACACGCCAACAGGAAGATGTATTCAAAAACCATACGACAAAGGTCTGGAAAAATATCATCACGACCTGTACGACAGATTGTTGAACAACGAGTTTTTTTCGACCGACAATATTCATTTCAACGATTCGCTGAAATATACAACACCTGCCGGAAAAATTGTGTATGGCGGCGGCGGAATTATGCCCGATATTTTTGTAGCCTTTGATACTATTGACTCGTCACATGAATTTTTCAGAAAAATTTCGCAAAAAAATCTTGTTTTTAGTTTTGTTTTGAATTATACCGATAAAAATCGCGAAATAATTAACAGAATAAGTCATTTCGAAGAACTTGACAACTTTTTAAATTCGCAAAACGTTTTCGATAAATTTTTAAATTATGCCGCCACAAACGGAATAAACATAAAAAACAGCGAAAAAGCAGAAGCCAAAGAAATACTTGAACCTCAACTGAAAGGATTAATAGGACGCAACACCCAACTCGACAACGAAGGATTTTATCCTTATTACGAAAAAATAGATGCTACTTTGCAAAAAGCGATTGCTGTTAGTCGTTGGTCGTTGGTCGTTGGTCGTTAGTCGTTGGTCTTTGGTCTTTGGTCGTTGGTCGTTGGTCGTTAGTCGTTGGTCGTTGGTCGTTGGTCGTTAGTCGTTGGTCGTTAGTCGTTGGTCTTTGGTCGGTTGTTCAATTTTTGATTTGAATAAGCACACAGATGACGCAGATAAAACAGATTTACGCAGATTTTTTTTGTTCTAAATCTTTATATACTTTATGAACTTTATAACTTTATGAACTTTATGAACTTTATAACTTTATGAACTTTATAACTTTACAAACTTTATAACTTTACAAACTTTATAACTTTATAAACTTTATAACTTTATAAACTTTATGAACTTTATAAACTTTATAACTAAATAAATCGTTATGAAAAAATTATATTTAATAATATCGTTATTGTTGCTATCTCACTTGCTTATTTCGCAAACACTTGGCAGCGAATATCGGCTAAAAAAAATTATTGAAGTTGACGGGCGTCAGGGAATTGCTGCCGACGAAAATTATTATTACGTTTCGGACAGTAAAATTTTGTATAAATACGATAAAAATGGAAATCTCGTGCTTAAAAACGAGAATCCTTTTATAAGTCTCGAAAAAGAAGCGAATCATATTGGCGATATTGATGTTTGGAACGATGAAATTTATGCAGGAATAGAGATTTTTGAATTTGGAGTAAGCAAAAATATTCAGATAGCGATATATGATGCAGCAACATTAAACTACAAATATTCAATTGCTTGGCAAGCCGAATCGGGGCAAACCGAAGTCTGCGGGCTTGCTGTTGACCGCAACCGCAACATGGTGTGGATGGCTGACTGGACAAAAGGGCGATATTTGTATCTTTATAATCTTGAAACAAAGCAATATGAAAGTAAAGTTCATCTTCGTCCCGACCCGCAATATGTTCAGGGAATTTTTTGCATAAACAATAAAATTCTTATTTCGGCAGATGATGGCGATGCCGATTTTGACGAAACCGATAACATTTATATCTGCGATGTATCTGATATTAACAATACTGCAACTTACGTTTCGTTATTCAGAGAGATGAAAGAATTTACCCGCTCCGGCGAAATCGAAGGTTTGAGTATCGACCCTGTAAATAACGATTTATTAATACTTACAAATCGCGGAACACGCATCGACAGAGGCATGCCGATAGGTTTTTACGATGGATACGACAAAGAAATTCACGAATTGTATATATTTGAAAAAATGAAATAATAAAAATTAAAATTGAACATAAATGAAAAAACTTTATTTACTTTTATTGTTATTGACGACAAATAATATTTTTGCCCAGACAATAACCAAACCAAACGAAAAAGCCGTTATAAATCCAAGCAAAGATGTGCGATTTACCGTTCTTACATCAGGTATTGTGCGAATGGAATGGAACGAAAACGGCGAATTTATTGATGATGCATCATTTATTTTTATCAGCAGAAATTTGCCTGTGCCGCAATTTACAAGCAATATCAGCAATGATATTCTTACTGTTGAAACCGATAAAATGCTGATAAAATATAAAATAAATTCAGGAAAATTTACCGCAGAAAATTTATCTGTTAAATCGGCTAAAAATATTTATCCTTTTGAATGGAAGCCCGGCGATGTGCAAAAAAATAATCTGAAAGGAACATATCGTACACTCGATGGATACATAGGAGATACACATCGCAACGGCGAAAAAATGCCCATCGAAGACGGACTTCTTGCAACCGACGGATGGACGCTTATCGACGATTCCAATTCATTTTTGTTTGATGGCAGCAACGATTGGTCGTGGGTGAAAACGCGCACGGATTCTACCGCTCAGGATTGGTATTTTATGGCTTACGGACACGATTATAAAACGGCAATTACCGATTTTACCAAAATTGCAGGAAAAGTGCCAATTCCGCCATTGTATGCTTTTGGTTATTGGTGGTCGCGATATTGGAGTTATTCAGATAAAGAAATCCGCGAACTTGTGCGAAAATTCGATATGTATAACCTTCCTCTTGATGTGATGGTAATTGATATGGATTGGCATTTGACATTCGATTGGGACAGTATTCCTAAGGATGAATTTGGTCAACGTATTGGCTGGACAGGCTGGACTTGGAATAACAATTTATTTCCTAATCCCGAAAAATTATTGAGTTGGATTAAAGAAAAAAATCTGAAAGTAACGCTGAATTTACATCCCGCATCGGGCGTTGCAGCCTACGAAACACAATATAACGCACTTGCCGAAAAACTGAAATTTGATACATCAACCAAAAAAAATATTGCATGGGAAGTATCAAACAAAACTTTTATGAAAAACTTTTTTGAAGTTGTTTTACATCCAATGGAAAAACAAGGCGTTGACTTTTGGTGGCTCGATTGGCAGCAATGGAAAAACGACAAGAAAATTGAAGGTTTAAGCAATACATGGTGGCTGAATTATACTTTTTTTACCGAAATGCAAAGTCATCGCGCATCACGCGCTATGCTTTATCATCGCTGGGGCGGATTAGGAAATCATCGTTATCAGATAGGATTTTCGGGCGATGCGGCTATTGATTGGGAATCGTTAAAATTTCAGCCGTATTTTACAAATTGCGCTTCAAATGTACTCTACGGATATTGGAGTCATGATATTGGCGGACACATGTATTTGCGCGGACAAGAAAAAACATTAGACCCTGAACTTTATACACGCTGGGTGCAATATGGCGTATTTAGTCCTGTTTTGAGAACTCACTCTACAAAAGATGCTTCGCTGAATAAGGAAATATGGAACTTTAAAGATGAATATTTTGAAACTCAGTTTAATGCAATAAATTTACGCTATCAGCTTGTGCCTTATATTTATTCGGCTGCCCGCCAATGTTACGAAACGGGTGTTTCTATTTGCCGTCCAATGTATTACAATTATCCCGACGAAAGTAAGGCTTACGAATATTCAAACGAATATATGTTTGGCAACGATATTCTTATTGCGCCCGTTACGTCGCCTTCGGTTGATGGTTATTCAACCGTAAAGGTTTGGCTTCCTGACGATAACGATTGGTTTGAGTGGAATACGGGAACGCTTATCAAAGGCGGGCAGGAATTAGAACGAAAATTTACTATCGCCGAATATCCTGTTTATATAAAATCGGGTGCGATTATTCCAATGTATAACGATATTAAAAATTTGAAAACAACGCCCGAAAACATACGATTCTGTATCTTCCCCAAAAAAGAAAATACCGCGCAAATGTACGAAGACAACGGCAACGATAATAATTATGCTACCGAATATGCATATACAAATATCGCAACAAAATGGATTAATGCAAATACATTCAAAATAAATATTTCCGCTCGCGAAGGCGTTTATCAGAATATGAAAGCGACTAATAAATACGAAGTTATGCTGTACGGAGTGCCAATACCAAAATCAGTAATATTCGACGGAAAAGAAATAAACTATAAATATACAGGCGAAAATCTTTCGCTGCTGGTAAACTTAGGCGAACAAAATTGTAACAAAACAAAAGAAATTACAATTAATTATAATGAAACAAATATTGAAATAAACGATGGTATCATTAATAAATTCAAAGCGTTGACAAAGGCAACAACAGAACTTAAATTTAAAAATGCGAAAATCATTATCCCCGAAATCATAGGAAAAGCCGAAGAAACAAGCATAAATATCGAATATTTTCCCAAACGCTTTAACGAATTAATCGAAACCTTTAACCGCTTATATACCCAAATCCCTCAGGCACTTGATAAACTGAATATAAGCGCCGAAGATAAAGAATGGTATCTCAAAAAATTGGGATTGAAGTGAAAAGAGGATAGTGATGAAAAATAAACAAATTATAAATGTCTCCGGATTGCTTCGTTCCTCGCAATGAGGCAGGTGTCTCAAAAGCCCGTCATTCCGCGCTTGACGCGGAATCCCCTGAAACATACAGATTTATTATCAGGAGATTGCGGGTCAAGCCCGCAATGACGGGAAAAGTGAGCATCATTGCGGTTTTGACCCGCAATGACGGGAAAAACGAGCATCATTGCGGTTTTGATCCGCAATGACGGGAAAAACGAGCATCATTGCGGTTTTGACCCGCAATGACGAGAAAA
>JAITOP010000030.1 GCA_031289895.1 Prevotellaceae bacterium | reverse complement strand
TTTTTTTTATTATTTAATTGTATATTTTTTTAATACCTGTTACAAAATTGATAATTATATTAGTGTTTTTTTAAGGCTTTTTTAAAATATATATGGTTGACCTAATATTTAGTATTTTAATTAATAGAAATCATATATTTCATAATCAATAGTTTAATTAAAATAATAAAAGCCTTGACCAAACTATCCATTAACTTATCCCCATCGTATAACATTAGCTCCCCAAGCATATCCAATACCGGCGGCTATCATTGAAACAACAGTACCGGGTTTTAGTTTTCCCTGTTGCTGAGCCAAGTGTAACAACAAAATCTGGTCAATTTGCCCCATGTGTCCGTAGTTTTGAAGATAAATACTTTGTTGGGCATCAAGTTTCAATTCTGTCAGCATATATTCGTACATGCTTTTTTTAAAATGCAGGCAACATAAAAAGCCTAATTCATTTTTGGATACATCCGATTTTTCAAATGCTTTATCAATACAATAAAACCAGTTGGGCATTGATACTTCATTCAGCCTGTCTTTCATGTGTTTTTCGTCAAACAATTTTAGCGATTTATAAGCATTTTTATAGTTGGTGTCGTCAATAGGATATTCAGTACCGCCGTATTTTACACCTGCATCGCGAGCCAGAGAACCGTCGGTAATAATATGAGTGCCGAGAATATGGTTTTTGGGGAAATCACGTTGCAGTATAATAGCGCCTGCACCAGCCGAAAGATTAAACATAAACGATACCGCCGAATCTTCGTAATCAATAAAATCGCCATTGCGGTAACCGCCCACTATCATCACTGTTTTAAGTTCAGAATCGGTAATCATCATATCTTTTGCTATTTTCAGCGCAGCCACAGTGGTACAGCAGCGCAGTTGTACGTCAATAGCCCAGGCATTGATAGCTCCTATTTTATATTGAATATAAATTCCGGATGTGGTCAATGGATATTCTTTCCATTCTTCGCCTATGCACAAAATCAAATCTATATCCAGCGGGTCGATATCGCAGTTTTTCAAGGCATCTAATGCGGCTTTTACGCCCATTTCCTGTGTTCCGTCTCCGGTATCGGGAATGGGTTTTTCTGATATGCCCAATTTTTCTATAACTGCGGTTTCGCTCCAAACACCTTTGGTAGCCACAGAAATTTGTGCTGCTGTCATTCTTTTTTCGGGCAGGTAAATTCCTGTTCCCACTATTCCTACATTGTTGTTTTTCATACTTAAATAAGTGGTTAATAAACGAATAAATTACTGCCTACCGACAATCCCGCTCCCGAAGCAATACATAATATTTTGTCGCCTCGTTTAATTTTTCCTTTTTCTATTCCGTCGTGCAAAGCCATTGGAACACAGGCAGAACCTGTATATCCGTATTTATCCATTATAAAATGGGCTTTATCTATGGGTTGATTTATGGCATCCATTACTTTTACAATTACAGAGCGATTGATTTGAGTAAAAATGTATTGGTCAATTTCATCAGATGTAAGTCCGTATTTTTCAAGAATTTTTTCTACTACCATAGGCCACAGGCGCACGTTGCGGTCGCCGGGTAATGGTTGTAAACTGAGTAAACCTGTTTTTTGTTCATCAATAAGTTCGTGAGTTATAGGATTTTTAGCACCTCCTGCATAAATTCCTATATAATCCCATTGTGTTCCGTCTGTAAGCATTTGACTGCCGATATAGGCAGATTTATCATCGGTTGTTCTACCCAAAATAAATGCAGCTGCACCATCGGCAAAAATAGGATAACTGAATTTATCGTCAGGACGAATGAAAGCGGGCATATTATAAACGCCTGTTATTACAGCGTATTGTATATGCTGATTACTGTTGAGGATACTTGCCGCCGTATCGAAAGCCATAGTGAAACTTGCACACGAAGCGCCAACGTCGAAAGCCATCGACCATGTTTCACCTTGCTGAATACGTCCCTGAACAACAATAGCTGTTGCTGGCGTTATAAATTCGGGTGTGTCTGTTGCCACAATGAATAAACCTATATCGTCAGCTTTTATTCCTGCATTTTTAATTGCATTTTGTGCTGCATTGGTTACAAAATCGGCTGTTGTTTCGGATATTCCGCTCAAATGAGCAATGTGCCGTTGATAAATTCCTATTTTGTTTTCCATTTTTTCATGGTCAAAGTCAATGGATGCAAGTTTTTTTAATTCTGTATTATTTATTGCTTTTCCGGGTACGTACAATCCCGTTCCTAAAATTTTTATCGGTATCATATTATATTTACATTTTATTATTTACATTCTTCACTATCTATGTATCCTATTTCAACTGCTTGTTGCTTTAGCGATTGTCTAAAATCGGGATGGGCAATAGAAATCAATGCCAATGTTCGTTCTCTTATTGTTCGTCCTGTAAGCCTTACACTGCCAAATTCCGTAACGATATAATCTGTATTACTGCGGTGTAATGTTACTCCTGTTCCTGCCGGAAGCACAGGCACAATGGTTGAAATTGCTCCACCCCGCGCGGTAGAACGGCAGGCTATAATTGATTTTCCTTTTCCGTCGAGTCCTTCGGTTGCACCTACTGCGGTATCGCTTTGTCCTCCTGTTCCGGAATATTGTTCTGTGCCAATACTTTCGCTGGCAACCTGACCTGTAAAATCAATCATAATACAGGTATTTATCGACACCATTTTTGAGTTCTGACGCATAAAACAAGGGTCGTTCACATAACTGCCGCGCAAAAATTCAACTGCCTGATTGTTATCTAACCAACGGTATAATTTTTCGCTCCCCATAGCAAATGTGCAAATAAATTTGCCTTTATGGATACTTTTCTGCTTGTTGTTAATTACCCCCATTTCATATAGTTCCATCATCGAATCAACCATCATTTCGGTATGTACGCCCAAATCTTTTTTATCTTTCAGCATGAGAGCTGCGGCATTGGGAATATCGCCTATGCCAAGTTGAATAGTAGAGCCGTCTTCTACCAAATCGGCAATGTTTTTACCTATAGCCATTGCAACATCATCAGGACTTGGTGAGGGCAGCGTGGGCGGCGTTTGTGAATATTCCACAAAATAATCTACCTCCGACACATGTACATGCGTATCTCCAAGCGTGCGAGGCAATTGGTCGTTTACTTCCAATACAGAAATTTCGGCGGCTTCAAGAATATCTTTTTCGTATGTAATTCCCAGCGACAGCGATACAAAACCTTTTTCATCAGGCGGCGTACAAGTACCAACAAACAGGTGAGGGCGGCGTACTTTTATTCTGTCGGATGCCGCACGGTGCAACATATTAGGCACGTATGTTACTGTTCCTGTTTTTTCTTTCAATGCTTTGCGCGAACCCGGAGCGTGAAACCAACTGCATAATTCAAAATGTCCTTTCATTTCGGGCATCATATAAAAATTATATGGTTTAAGCGTTAGCACTGAAAATACTTTTACATCGCGCACACGGTCTTTTGCTAAATGAAATTGCGACATACATCCCTGCGGCTCGGAAGCGCATTGAGCTACAATCACGTCTGTATCGCTTTTTAATAAATCGGCAACTTGTTCGGGTGTAATGAGTTTTGCCTTATATATTTTATCAAAATCTGCCATAGTTTATATATTTATTTTTAATATTAAACATTATTTTTTATTTTAGGTGTTGTAAAATGGATTATCAAGCCAACAATTACCGACAACAAAATGGTAACAGATGCAGCGATAGCCGGATTTTGTACTTCTCCTGAAAAATAGGTATTTATATATCCTAAATCCACAAGTTTTGCTTTCAGTAAAGCGGGTAATCCATAGTAAATGGTGAAATAAGATATTAATGCTGTAACCGATGTAATTAACGGCACTCTTAATTTTACGTTTTTCAAAAAAATGCCGAAGATAATCGGTGTGAAAACGATTGAGAAATAAGCATATACGCCATTCTGTGCAAAAATTGCCACACTCAACTGAGGATGTAAAATCTGATGACGTGCAATGACAAAAGAAACAACAGCAAGCACAATAATAGTAATTCTGTTTATTGTAATATATTTTTCCTGATTTTTAATTTTTTTGCCAAATAAAGGTTTAATGATGTCGGTAGTGATGGTTGTACTCAACGATTGAATTAATCCTTCGATAGTTGAAAATCCTGCGCTCATAAGACCAAGAATAACAAGTAAGCCTACCAGCAAAGCCACAAAGCCTCCTGAAAATATACTTACAACGTATGCAGAAATCATGCTGTCGGTATTTAGCGCCACTCCGTTTTGAGTCATATCCGGAAAATGCAGGCGGGCATATAAACCGGCAATTACCACCAAGAAAAAAAGAATTTCTACACATACGGCGGTAATCAAAAATTTATTCACATCTTTTTCATTTTTCAGCAAAAGCGATTTGGTAACAATGTGCGGTTGACACACAACAGCTATTCCAACAATTATTTGCGCCACAATTATTTCAAAAAAATCGCGAAACAGAGGACTGTTGGGATTGGTGGTTTTCACTAAGTTAGGGTCTATATTTTTCAGATTATCAAAAAATCCCGATAAGCCGTCGTTAAAAAACTGAATACCAGAACCTATCAGAATAATTGCTACCACCACCATTGTTAACGCTTGTAAAGCATTTGTGTAAACCATTGCATTTGCACCGCCGAACATCATATATCCGAAAATAAACACAATTAATATCGCAAGTACATACACTTCGTTTGCATTGAGCGCCTGTGCTATTACCTTTGTTAATGCCACCACAATAAGCACTATAAATGTAATCAGCAATAAGGATAAAAACGCTACAAAAACAGAATATCCTTTGCTTTCATAGCGATTGCCGAGCCAACTTGCGAGTGATATGGCATTGACTGATTTTCCGTATTTTCTGAAACTTTTAGTGAGTATCACCAAAGAAACTAATGTTGCCAACGGAAAAAATATTCCGTATGAAAGAAATCCGCTGATGCCGAATTTTGCCACCAATCCGGGATTGATGATGAATGTGGCGGCGCTTGTCATTGCAGCAGCCAGCGAAAGCCCAACAAATACAGGTGAAAAACTAATGCTGCCAAGAGCGTAATCATTTATATTTTTGGTACTTTTTGAACCTCTTATAACAAAATACAGAATTGCAATTCCGTATAATGAAAAAAGAACGGCAGCTCCTATTATCTGAGTTGTGGTTGCCATAATTTTAACATTTAAATTGTAATGCCGCCATCTACGCTAATAACTGTTCCATTGATATAAGCAGCATCATCACTTGATAAAAACGCATAAATTGCAGCTATTTCTTCAGGCAGTCCAAGTCGCTTTAACGGAACTTTTTCTTCCATTGATTTCAAAACTTCGTCTGGCATTTTTTTCACCATTTCGGTAGCGATAAATCCGGGTGCAACAGCATTTACTGTAATTCCTTTGCGTCCTAATTCCTTTGATAGTGTTTTGGTTATTCCTATCAATCCGGCTTTTGTAGCTGCATAGTTTGTTTGCCCGAAATTTCCATACAATGCCACTACGGATGACGCATTTATAATTCTTCCCCAACCATTTTCTACCATTACATCGCTTACGTATTTGATGCAATTAAAAACACCGGTAAGATTTACGTCAATCACTTGCTGCCACAGCTCCGGCGTCATTTTTCGGATAGTTGCATCTCGTGTAATTCCGGCATTGTTTATTAAAATTTCAATTTTGCCGTAATGTTCCACTACTTTTTGGGTTGCTGTTTCTACTTCGGAATATACAGAGGTATTCACTTTCATAAATACTGCCTGTCCGCCTGCGTTAACAATTTCGCTTGCAACAGCTTCTCCTTTTTCAACATTCATATCCCATATTACCACAATAGCACCTTCAGCAAAAAATCTAAACGCGGTTGCTTTTCCTATACCATCTGCTCCACCGGTTATAATTGCTACTTTTTTTTCCAATCTTTTTTCCATATTTGTTTATTTTATTTTGTTTAATTAAAGTTAGTTATCTCTTTATACGTTTTCAATT
>JAITOP010000095.1 GCA_031289895.1 Prevotellaceae bacterium | reverse complement strand
AATAACAGATAAAACCCTTATTTACAAAAAGTTCCCTTAGTAGCCGAAAACAAGTAGCGCATACCCTTATTCCCTTATTAAAATGTTGTAAATAAGGGAATAAGGGTAGAATATCGAGGCTAATACTCTGCTACTAAGGGCGGCTTTCCAAAATAAGGGTTTTGGTAACTGTTTAGTATTATTATCCCACAAAGGACACAAAGAAAATTTTCATAAAATATTTAGAATCAATATTTTCTTTGTGTCCTTTGTGCCCTTTGTGGGATATTAAAATCAACAAAATAAATTGAAATTTATTTAAGAATTATTGTTTAAAAATAATTTAATTTTTTCAATAATTGTTTCTGTCGTAATTGAATTAAGGCAAGCGTAATCGCCGCGAAAACATTCTTTGTCGCCGAAAACAGAACATGGACGGCATTGTAAATCAATCTGAACTGCATTTTCGGGTTTTTGCTGCCAGCCGTAAAATCCGGCAAACGGATGCGTTGCGCCCCAAACCGATACAACAGGTGTATTTACAATGGATGCAATGTGCATATTTGCCGAATCCATTGCTAACATCACATCCAGACCGGCGATTGTAATTATTTCGTAGCATAAATTAAATTTACCTGCCAGCGAAACTACGTTGTTGTACTTGTGTTCCCATTTTTCGAGAATTTCCGCTTCGTTTTTTCCGCCTCCGAAAAGAAATATTTTTACATTTTCGGTTTTTGAAAAATATTCCACAATTTGCTCGGTTTTTTCGATAGGATACATCTTGCCTTTGTGTTTGGCAAAAGGGGCGATACCTATTTGTTTAATTTTGTCGTTAACAGCGTTTTGTGTGTTTAAAATGCTTTCAAACGATTGGTATTTTATATCAAAACCCAAGCGCGAAAACACATTGGCATAACGCTCGAAAGATGTGGGAAGTTGTTTGAAAATTTTATTTTTTTCGCTGACAAGGCGTTTTTTGTCGCGTCTGCCTTTGTTTATTTTGACGATTTTTATTCCACAGACAGCAAAAAATGCACACAAAATGCGCGAGCGTAAAACATTGTGTAAATCGGCGACAGCATCAAATTTTTGTTTTCGTAATTTTCTGAAAATCTTAAACAAACCCCAAATACCTTTGTGTTTTTTAAAATCAACGCCAACGAAATTTATGTTTTCATCAATAAAAAAACTTTCAAACTGCGGTCGCGATAAAAGAGTTATTTCAACATCAGTAAATTGCTGAACCAATGAATATAACACAGGTGTTGTCATTACAACATCTCCCATTGCCGAAAAACGAATTACAAGTATTTTTTTTATTTTTTTCTTGCCGGTCATTTCTGCTGTTCAACAAAATGCGTGTTCAAAGCCTTAGTTTATTTTTTTTCGTAAAGCACAGGATTTAGCGCAGGGTCGTTATACATTTTCATTTGTTTGTAAACTTTCATGTATTTTTTGCCTGATGCTATATCGTTAATTAACTGTTCTATTGCGCTCGAAAGGTCTTTTTGTTGTTCGAGCAAAACATCTGCTTTTTTTTGACATGCGGCTTTGTGTTCGGCAGATGCGTCGTTGCGAATTACTTCTTGCTGCATGTGATAAATTTTCAACGCCAGAATCGACAATCTGTCTATTGCCCACGCCGGACTTTCGGTGTTGATTGTGGCATCGGCTGACGGTGTTACATCTTTGTATTTATCAAGAAAATAACTGTCGATAAGTTCAACCAAATCGGTGCGGTCTTGATTTGATTTGTCTATTTTGCGTTTCAAAACAAGGGCTTCGGCAGGGTCGATATTCGGATTGCGGATAATATCTTCGTAATGCCACTGAACGGTGTCAATCCAGTTTTTGAGATACAAAAAGTACTCGATAGTCTTTATTTCGTAAGGATTTTGTATGGGCGTATCGACGTTATCGGTTTCGTGATATTTGTCTATACTTTCGCTAAAAATACGATTGCTGTTTTCTGTAAACATATTTTTTGATTTTTTGGGTGATTAATATTTGTATTTTATTTGTTTTTAATAATTTCTGTCGATAAGTTCGGTTACAAAATTTACAATATTTTCTTTTCGATGTTCTGTTATATCTATTTTTTTAAGATATTCCATTGCAGTGTTAAAGTAGTGATTAACTTTTGCTTCGGCAAGCGATTTTATTTCGAGTTCATCAAATATTGTTTTTACTTTGTCTATTTTTTCTTCATCCGAAATGTTGTTTGTTTTCAGCAGTTCTTCAAGGGCGTTCATTTTTTTTCCTTGCGCTCTTATCAAAGCCGACACAAGCAAAAATGTTTTTTTATTCGATACAATATCGCCGCCTATTGATTTGCCGAAGAGGTTGAAATTTCCGTAAGTATCAAGCACATCGTCCTGAATTTGAAATGCCATTCCCAAATTATAACCAAACTGATAAAGTTTTTGGCTATCGGTAATTGATGATTCGGCAACAATAGCGCCGATTTTTGCGGCTGCTGCAATCAGTGAAGCTGTTTTTAATCCTATCATTGTAAGATAATCTTGTTCCGAAATCAAAAATTTTTCTTCAAACATCATATCATATTGCTGACCTTCGCAAACTTGCGCCGCTGTTTTGTTAAAAATTTCCAATACCTGAGGCAGATAATTTGCTGTTGTTTGCGTCATAAATCTGTAAGCCTCTATGCACATTGCATCTCCCGATAATATTGCTGTATTTTTGCTCCATTTTTTGTGAACTGTTGTGTTTCCGCGCCTAACTTCGGCATTATCCATAATATCGTCATGAATAAGAGTAAATCCGTGAAAAATCTCAATACCGACAGCCGGCATGATAACATTGTTGTTTATTGTTTCTTTATAAAGATTATAACACAATAAACATAAAATGGGGCGAATATGTTTGCCTCCCACCGAAATACTATATAATATAGGTTCGTATAGTTCAACAGGAGTATTTCGTGTAACCATACTCGTTAACGCTTTGTTTACAAGCGATTTGATTTCTGATTCTGTGTACATATTATTACAAATAATGATACAAATATACACAATTTTGTTGATTAGTTGTTTTTTTGTTCATCTTTATTTTATTTTTTT
>JAITOP010000357.1 GCA_031289895.1 Prevotellaceae bacterium | reverse complement strand
AACATTGTTGCGCTTACTGCCGACCTTAGCGGCTCGGTGAAAACAGATGCTTTTGCGGCAGAATTTCCCGATAGATTTATTAATACGGGTATTGCTGAGGCTAATATGATAAATGTCGCTGCCGGATTGGCACTGAGCGGAAAAATTCCTTTTGCCGGAAGTTTTGCCGTTTTCGCAACTGGCAGAGTGTATGACCAAATCCGTCAGTCGGTTGCATATTCAAATACAAACGTAAAAATATGCGGTTCGCATGCCGGACTTACTCTCGGCGAAGATGGCGCAACACATCAGATAATGGAAGATTTTGCTTTGATGAAAGCATTGCCAAATATGGTTGTGCTTTGTCCCTGCGATTACAATCAAACAAAAGCGGCAACAATTGCAGCGGCAAAATATACGGGACCCGTTTATATTCGTTACGGACGTCCGTCAGTGCCGAATTTTACGCCCGAAAACGATATTCTTGAAATTGGCAAAGCGCAAAAACTTGTTGACGGAACAGATGTATCTATCTTTGCAACAGGACATTTGGTTTGGGAAGCATTGCTTGCCTGCGATGAATTGAAGCAGCAAGGAATTTCTGCCGAAGTTATCAATATCCATACAATAAAACCGCTTGATGTCGAAGCAATTATCGAATCGGCATTAAAAACGGGAGCAGTTGTAAGTGCCGAAGAACATTTTCGCAATGGCGGTTTAGGCGAAAGCATTGCGCAAGTGTTGGTTACAAATACCAAAACGCCAATGGAAATTGTGGCTGTTGACGATAAATTCGGACAAAGCGGAAAACCAATGGAACTGCTTGCCGAATATCAACTTACACATCCATACATTGTTGATGCGGCAAAAAAAGCAATAAGCAGAAAATAATACATTTTGATAACAAATAATATTGATGCACAACGAAACAGACGACAAGCAATTGCTTGAAATGTTTAAAAACGACGACAGCAAAAACTTTGCTTTCAATCAGATTGTGCTTAAATATCAGGAGCGTGTGTATTGGCATATCCGAAAAATGACACTTAATCACGACGATGCGGATGATTTGGTGCAGGAATCGTTTATCAAAATATGGAATTCGCTGAGCAAATTCAGAGGCGAATCGAGTTTATATACATGGATTTACCGAATTGCAACAAACGAAGTACTTGCATTTTTGAAAAAACAGAAATCGCACAATATCATATCGTTACAAGATGTAGAAAACAATTTGCGCGACACACTGAAACAAGATATATACTTCAACGGCGACGATGCTCAAATAAAATTTCAACAGGTATTGGCAAGTTTGCCGCCAAAACAACGATTGGTTTTTAACATGAAATATTTTGATGAAATGAAATATGAAGAAATTGCCGAAGTGCTGGATACTTCGGTAGGTGCGCTTAAAGCATCATATCATATTGCAGTCGAAAAAATTAAAAACAATATCAATAATATTTAAACCTTTTTGCATTAATTTAATCAAATAAATTATGAACGACGACACACACATAAAATTACCCGATAAACTGAAAAATTCACCTTTCAGCGTTCCTAACGGATATTTTGACCTTTTGCCAGAGCAAATTATGCAAAAATGCACAAGCAAAAAAGCTGAAAAAATATCGTTGTGGAAAACAGCAAAACCAATATTGAGTTTTGCTGCGGGATTTTTGTTGCTGGCAGGCATTTCAAAAGCAATACTTACTGTTGTAACCACCGAAAAAACCGAGTCGGTAAACTATCTTTCGCAAACAACAGATGAAGAAATAACGCCGATTCTATATGAAAATGAAATGAGCGACGAAATGAAAGATGAAATAATAAGCTATCTCGTTGATGAACATTATATTTCGATGACATTTATCGAAGACGAATATATACCTTAAATATTGAAAAATAAGTAAAATCACCATGAAAAAAATAATAATTATATCAATCATCATTTTTTGCATGCAAAAAGCAACAGCACAAAATGTTAACATTATGTCCGATTCGCTTTTTATAAAAAGCATGAATTGTTTTGAAAAAAACAATGATGAAAATTCATACCTGCTCGCATATTGTCAGGATACCGCAACTCATAAAAGAGATAACGACAACAACCGCAAAGAGATGCGCGACATACTTGAAGCAAAAAAACGAGAATATTTTATAAAAGAAATGAATCTCACCGACGAAGAAGCCAAAGTGTTTTTTCCGGTGCTAAATCAACTCGACAACAAGTTTCGCAAAATAGGACACGAGCGCAAACAACTTTTATCGGATTTTGAAAACAAAAAAAATATAATCACCGATGCCGAAGCCAAACAAATAAACAAGCAACTGTTTGACATTCAGAAAAGAGAGTTTGACTTAAAGACCGAATATCACAGCATATTTGAAACAATATTATCGCCAAAAAAATTATTTTTGTTTTACAACGCCCAAGAAAAATTTATGCGCGGACTGTTGAGAAGCATGGGCGGCACACAAAACAAAAACAATGAACCGCCACCACCTTTTGGTTTTGATAGGAAATTATAAGATAAAAACGAAAAGTCACAATGAACAGACCATTTTGTACGCATGGTTGGCAAAGAATAAAATGAATTTTCATGAAAGAAAATGAAATAAGAGACTTTTTTTATAATGCTTTATCTACGTATGGGCTGAAATATGGTAAAAAAGAATTGTCTGTTGAAGGATTAAGAATAGATATATTTGCTATTGACAAGCAACATATTCCATATATTATTGAATTTAAAAAAGAAAAAAACAGATATGTCGTTGGACAGGCAGCACAATATTTATCATTAGTTCCTACTTATAATGAACAAATAGAAAAGGAAATAAATTTCTATGATATACAGTGGAATTTACTTAAAGTTATTTGTATTGCTCCCGATTTTCTTGAACGTGATTATAAGGCTGCCGAATATGAACCATTGAAAGGAAAAGTCCATTTCTACACATTTAATATTATTGAAAATAGTCGAAATAAAATATTTTCCTTAAATATTGAATATAAAGGACCGGACAAAACAGGACCATTAATTATTCCAAAAAAAATTATAGATAAATATGATGTAAGGCAAATCTCGGAAGAATTGCATAAAATAGATAAAAAAGAAGCGAAACGAGAATACTATTCAAAGACCATATTGCCGTTATTAAGTGAAATTGGTAATTATATGAATGATTTTCAGAATTTAGGATTATATCCACATAATTCATATTGGGGAGAATGGTTTGAAATTCGCTTTGGTACTAATAAGAAAAAACCACATAGAGCATCGCTCAATATATCTTTCTTTTTTAATGCAATATCCTATGGTTTCAATTTAACTCATTCTTTAGATGAAGGGAAAAAATTGTCCTTATGCTTTAAGGATGAGAAAAAATGTGAATATTTTATTAAAAACACATTAGAATTAAAAGATTACTTTTTATGGATACCTAACACAGGTATAGACGTATCAATTCCAATATCACAAATCAATGCAAAAGGACTGAATATGTTATTAAAAGCATATAATCCGGAGATAAATCGTGATTGTTATTTTCATATTCAAACATACTATACAAAAAAAACAATAAATGTAAAAGATGCAGCAGATTTATTAAAAGAAGAATATAATAAATTTAAGTATATTTTTGAATTATTAATGTAATACCAAATATAAACAACCACAGTCCAATTAAATTTTCATTAAACTTGTTGTAATCAATGGCATGGCAAATAATAAGTGGTATTAATTACTCGTTCCTTAAAAAGTCATTAATTATTTTATTATTAACATATTACAACGTAAAATACTTACATATATTTGCAATATTTTTTGCGCCTTTTCTGAATAAAAACTTGCAAATTATGTAGGGAAATGCAAGGGACACAAAGGACACAAAAAAAATATTAATCCTAAATATTTTATAAATATTTCCTTAGTGTCCTTAGTGTCCTTAGTGTCCTTAGTGTCTTAGTGTCTTAGTGCCTTTGTGGGAAAATAAAAAAAGCAAACAAAAATAATTTAATAATAACCCCGCGCTCATGCAGAAATATTGAACTTTGAAAAAAATGTTAACATAATTATCGGGTTTTATTGTGTTGTAAATTAATTTTATAATGCAAAGAAAACTACGTTAACGGCTGTAAATTTATATTTTACAACAATCAACAGCATATAGGGCTTAAAATATTTTGTATTTCTTAACTTAACAATTTATTCATAAACAATAGATTTTATTACCTTTGTATCTTATTTATATTTCAAATAATAAATTTGTAAAAAAGCAAAATATTGTGCGAATTTATAAAATTGGCATATTTTTTGGTTATAAATATAAAAAAGTGCATCTTTGTTGTCTGCAAATTGGACATTTGAAGATTTATTGAAAACGAAATTTATATATTAAATGTTGAAAATTAACGAGAAAATATTCATTGTTTTAGTAACAATGTCAATCCTGTCAACCAATATAGCATTGGCACAGAGAGATGGTGATGCTTTCAGAACGTACTCGCCATATACCTTATACGGCATTGGCGATATGTATCGTCCCGGAAGCGTTGCAAACAAAGCTATGGGCGGGCTTACCTACGGTGTCCGCGACCCATTGGGAATAAATTCATACAATCCCGCAGCGTTGAGCATTCAGGATTCGCTTGTGGTGATGCTTGATTTTGCCGCCGGCTCAAAAAACACTTACTCGAAATCGCTGACAAGCAAAACAAGCGCTAATGCTTTTTATTTCGATTATGTAGATTTTAGTTTAAGAATAGCACCCGGTTTAACCATTAACGTAGGCTTGTCGCCGGTAAGCGATATTGGTTACGATATTGAGCGTAAAGAATCCGACCCTTATCTGATTTATCAAAAGGGCGATATAAAATACAGTTACGCAGGCGAAGGCGGAATAAACCAGTTGCATTGGGGAGCAGGATATAAATTGTTTTCAAAATTTTCGGTAGGAGTAAATATGCACTATTATTTTGGTTCGATAAATCGTTATTATTCAACAGAATTTATAACAGATCCTACTTTGGGAAATCTTTTTTCCGACAGTAAAACAAAAATCAGCAAGATAGGATTTACATTAGGAGCGCAATATCATACACGATTAAACGGCAAAACATTCTTAACGGTGGGTGCAATATATCAGCCAAAAACAATATTGCCCACACGAAAAGAAACAACAACAATCACAGTAGGCGAGACCTCTACCGACACCGCACGAAATGTTGTATCATCGGTTAAGAATATTTTTATGCCCGAAACATTTGGTATAGGTTTTACGCTGCGCAAGACCGACAAACTTATGATAGGCGCAGATTACAGTTATCAGGACTGGTCGGGATTTAATTTTGACGGAAAGTCTGATAATTATTCGTTTAGCGCAGGCAAAAGCCATATTTACAATTTGGGATTTGAATACACGCCAAGAATTAATAATATAAAAAATAATTTTAAACGATGGAATTATCGGGCAGGATTACGTTACGTAAGTACATTTATGAATTGTAACGGACAAAATATAACGGAACAAAGCCTGTTTTTCGGTGTAGGAATACCTTTAACACGCCGATTTGGTTCAAAAGTAAACGCAGCCTTTGAAGTAGGGCAACGCGGAACAACCAAAAACGGACTTGTTAAAGAAACATTTGTTACATTTTCGATAGGTATAAATATATTTGATATATGGTTTCAGAAATTTCAATTTAATTAACATAAAATAAAATTACAATGAAAACAATTAAGTTTACACTAATCACAGCCGTTTTAATTTTGGCTTTAACAACAAGCGCATCGGCACAAGGCAAATACGGCGCAAATCCACAGGACAGTGTTACCTGTATTCAAAATCTTAACTTTATAAAAGAAGAGATGAAAACAGAAAACTATCAGGCTGCTTACTCTATGTACAGCACGATAATGCGAGTTTGTCCAAACGCAAGTCAAAACACCTATCTGTATGGCATAAATATTATGAAATATTTTGCAGGTAAGGAAAATGACCAAGTTCAGAAACAAAAATATGTCGATACAATTTTTATGTTATA
>JAITOP010000337.1 GCA_031289895.1 Prevotellaceae bacterium | reverse complement strand
GTTTTTGGCGAATTTGGTTTTGGATTTGAATTTTATTTAGCCTATTTTAAATTTTCTATCGAAGCAAAATTTTCAACCGGCGCAGGCAATGTACTCACCAAAGGTCCTCTCGAAGGCTATGAAGCCTACTACAATATTATTGATAAATTGTACTCAAATATGTTTATGCTTAAATTTCATTTTGAATAAACGGATATTGTTGATTTGTTGATTTGTTGATTTGAAAAAGCACACAGATAACGCAGATTGAACAGATTTACGCAGATTTTTTTTGATTTATGATTTGAAAATCTTTATAACTTTATGAACTTTAATAACTTGATAACTCAATAAAAATGTTTATTTTTGTAAATATAAAAAAATTGATGTATGGATGTACATATTGAAGAATCGTGGAAAAGTATTTTACAAAGCGAGTTTGATAAACCTTATTTTGAGCAAATTACAGAGTTTGTGAAATCTGAAATTCGTGCGGGAAAAACAGTTTATCCGCAGGGAAAATTAATCTTCAACGCATTTGAAAAAACGCCTTTCGATAAATTAAAAGTTGTGATACTCGGACAAGACCCTTATCATGGTGTTGGACAGGCTCATGGATTGTGTTTTTCGGTGCAGCATGGAGTGAAACCGCCGCCGTCGCTAATTAATATTTACAAAGAAATTAATGCCGATTTGGGAATAACGCCGCCAAATCACGGCTGCTTGGAAAAATGGACTGAGCAAGGCGTGTTTATGCTAAATTCAATTTTAACGGTACGCGCCAACGAGGCAACATCGCACAGCAAAATAGGCTGGCAAACATTTACAGATGCAGTGATTTGCAAAATTTCGGAAAACAAAACAGGAGTTGTATTTCTGCTTTGGGGAAATTTTGCCCGCTCAAAAAAAACTTTGATTGACACACAAAAACATTTTGTGCTTGAATCAGCACATCCATCGCCGCTTGCAGGCAATGCCTTTGCGGGATGTAAACATTTTTCAAAAACCAATAATTTGCTCGAACAACAAGGTCTTTCGCCGATAAATTGGGATTTGAAAGATCCAATTACGAATTAAAATCAATTACGAATTACGAAGATAAAAATCAATTACGAATTAAGAAGCACGCAGATAACGCAGATGAAACAGATTTTCGCAGATAAAAATCAATTACGAATTAAAAATCAATTACGAATTAAAAATTACGAATTACGAAATTTGTAGAATAAAAAATCTTTGCGTTATTATCAAAAATTTTGCAATTAAAAACCCAATATTTAACAAAGACCAACGACAAAATACTGAGTACAGAATACTGAGTACAGAATACCAACGACCAAATACCAACGACCAAATACCAAATACCAATCCGCTCTACCCGCATTTAGAAAATCCGCAGTCGTGGCATATCAGGCAGCCGTCCTGATAAATCAGTTCGTGTGAGTTGCATTTTACGCATGTTTCGCCGTGTCGGGCTTGTGTGCCGTCGGGAATATATCGTTTTAGTGCGCGTTCAACTCCGTTTTTCCATGTGTTTATTGTTTCGCTGTCGAGTTCAAGTCCTGCTACAAGATTTACTACATCAACAATAGGCATTCCGTTGCGCAGTACGCCTGAAATTAATTTTGCATAGTTCCAAAATTCTTTGTTGAACATGTGTGATATTCCGCCTATTGTGTTTGTATATCCGAATTTATCGACATATTGAAAATCGTAACGCGAGCCGTTTTCGGTTTTTACTTTTACAATTTTTCCCATTTTTACTGTGCGGGGAATGGGGCGCACATCTTCGTCAACAATACCTGTAAAAATTTCGTAAGGTTTGTCGCCATAAAGTCCAACAAGGGCTATCCATTTTTCGCTTCCATTATTAAAGCGAACAACTTCGGCATCAAGCGAAACGGGGCGTTTTGATGGCATTTGATTCATTGGTTTTTTACCATCGTTTGCCGAAACAAGAACTCCCGAGCGCGAGCCATCGCGATAAACGGTAATGCCTTTGCAGCCGCATTCCCATGCTGTTTTATAAACTTCGCCAACTTTTTCTTCGGTAATATCGGATGGCAAATTCACGGTAACGCTTATAGAATGGTCAACCCATTTTTGCATTTCGCCTTGCATTTGCACTTTTTTCACCCAGTCAATATCCTGTGCTGTGGCGTTATTATATGGCGATTTTTTAATTATTTCGTCTATGCTTTCCTGAGGTAGTTTTTTTATTTCTTCGGTATTATATCCGTTGATTTCGCACCATGTAAGAAATTTATGATGAAAAACATAAAATTCTTCAAACGCATCGCCTGTTTTATCAACATGGTCTATTTTTACATTTTTATCGTTTGGATTTACTTTGCGGCGGCGTTTATATACTATTTTAAATGCGGGTTCGATTCCCGATGTGGTTTGCGTCATTAAACTTACTGTGCCTGTTGGTGCGATAGTGAGCATCGAAATATTGCGGCGTCCGTATTTCACCATTTCATCGTATAACGCGCTGTCTTGTATGCGAATACGGTTTATCATCGGATTATTTTCTTCGCGTTTTGCATCAAAAATCGGAAATGCTCCGCGCTCTTTTGCCATTTGTGTAGATGTTCGGTAAGCTTCTATTGCCAATATTTTTTGTATTTCGGCTGCCTGTTTTATGGCTTCGTCAGTTCCATAACTGATTCCAAGAGCGGCAAGCATATCTCCTTCGGATGTAATTCCTAAGCCTGTACGACGTCCGCGAATACATTTATCTTTTATTTTTTCCCAAAGTTCAAGTTCTACTCTTTTCACATCGTATTCTTCGGGGTCTTTGCTGATTTTCAGAATGATAGCGTCAATTTTTTCAAGTTCCAAATCTATCAAATCGTCCATCATTTTCATTGCTGTTGCGACGTGTTTTTTGAAAAGATTTTTATTGAATTTTGCATTTTCGGTAAACGGATTTTCGACATATCCGTATAAATTTATTGCAAGCAACCGGCAGCTATCGTAAGCGCACAAAGGAATTTCGCCGCAAGGATTTGTCGATACCGTTTTATATCCAATATCGGCATAACAATCGGCAACCGATTCGCGAATTATCGTATCCCAAAACAAAATTCCGGGTTCGGCACTTTTCCATGCGTTGTGAATTATTTTTTCCCAGAGTTTTTTTGCATCTATTTCGATTTTAAATTTTGGTTTTTTTGCGTCTATCGGATATTGTTGTGTATATTGTGTTCCGTTTATTGCACAGCGCATAAATTCATCGTCAATTTTTACCGAAACATTTGCTCCTGTAACTTTCAATCCATCAACTTTTGCATCTATAAATTGTTCTACATCAGGATGTTTTATCGACAGGCTAAGCATTAATGCACCGCGCCGACCGTCCATTGCAACTTCGCGTGTTGAGTTTGAATATCGCTCCATAAAAGGAACTATTCCCGTAGAGTTTAACGCGCTGTTCATCACAGGACTACCTTTGGGGCGAATGTCCGACAAATCGTGTCCAACGCCGCCGCGCCGTTTCATTAACTGAACCTGCTCTTCGTCGAGGCGCATAATTCCGCCGTACGAATCGGCTGGTTTACTGTGTCCTATAACAAAGCAATTCGACAGCGACGATATTTGATGATTATTGCCGATGCCCGTCATTGGACCTCCTTGTGGAATTATATATTTAAAATCCTGTAGTACTTCCAGTATTTCGTCAAACGATAAAGGATTGTTGTATTTCTTTTCTATACGTTCAAATTCGGCAGCCAATCTACGGTGCATATCTTTGGGCGATTTTTCATAGATTTTCCCAAACGAGTCTTTCATTGCATATTTGTTAATCCATACCGATGCGGCAAGTTCATCGCCTTTAAAATATTCGATACTTGCTTTTAATGCCTCGTCGTAAGAGTACGTTTGCGTTTCGATTTCTTTGGGTTGTTCGATATTTTGATGTTCCAAGTCCAAAAAAGTTGTTTGTTTTGCTGTCATAATTTATTTTGTATATATTTTTTGTTTTTTTAAACCAATTTCCTGAGAAAATTCGGTTACGAAGTTACTACGATAAGATGAAACAATTCAAATTTTGGAGTATAGTTTTACGAACACGTTTTTAACAAAGCACGTTTTAACCAATAAGCAAGCGATTAAGCAATATTTATTTTTAGGATATTGATGGGAAATTTTAAGATATTATGTGATGAAAAATAAACAAATTAGACTTATAGGTCAAATTTCAGGCTGAAATCTTCTGTATTGTTGATTATTACTACCTTTGCATCAGTTCAAAGGTTTTGAATGCAATTTTAAGTTTCAGCATGAATAAAAAAATGTGTATTTTGTGGTTCTCCAATAACCAAGAAAAATGGAAAATTGACGGGGTTTTTAAAGGCATAAACACACCTGAATGTCAAAAGGACTACCCTGTCTTTTGACTTTCAGCCTGTGGTCAAACTATCCCTGACAGGTTGCTCCTCAGCAGAACCTGTTTCCGTTTCGTTTGACGGTGCAAAATTAAATGAATAATTTTCAATAACAAAATATTGGAAAATCCTCAGCCTGAAATTTGACCTATTGAACACAAGTCCTCAAAATTAGCCTGAAATTTGACCTATACACCGAAAATTATAAAAGATGACAAAAATCCCGTTAGGGATTATCGCTCGGTAGAAATGATAATACCACACCAACACGGCAGTCCGAAGGACTTAAATGTTTATAGAAAACGAATGTACACACATCACCTCCGACCCCGCATGGGTTAATGTCATTAATATAGAAATAAAAAACACATATATTTTTGATATTTTCCTTTTTTTGTCTTTCTTGAATAGTGTCTATAATTGAGCCAAATGGCTATCTCGTATTTTTGAACGAATGTTGAAATTTTGAACTTGCTGAGAAATAGATATTTGGCGCAAATTCAGATAGAAACATTTTGGCGACTTTGTAGCCAAATGGCACTATCTAACATGATTTTTTTTGTCATCTCTAAATACGGAATACGTGAATACTGAATACGTGAATACCGAATACTGAATACTGAATACGTGAATACTGAATACGTGAATACAGAATACAGAATACCCAATCTTTAAAAATATTTTTACACTTTATATAAAATCATTATATTTGCAAAATATTAATCATTAATAACTAAACATTAATCATTAAAATCTTTTTATTATGAAAAAAATAATTTTTGTTACGATTATTTCGTGCTTATTTTTCGCTTCGTGCGGAGGCGGTAAAAAACAAAATTCAAATGAATCAAATCAAGCGGCAGCAA
>JAITOP010000273.1 GCA_031289895.1 Prevotellaceae bacterium | reverse complement strand
TCAGGCAACGTTTTGTTTTTCAGCCCAATTTTCAATATCGCCGACTCAGCAATAACCGTTTCAATATTCTACCTTCTGCTATTTCAGCGAAAAACACTTTCTAAGTTGTTGAAATAAGTCATAAGTCGTAAGTTGTAAGTCGTAAGTCATAAGTTTGTCAAGTTTTTAAAGTCCTAAAAGTCCTAAAGATTGGTTGAATTGTCAACAGTTTTTTGTTTAGATTGATTAATATTTATGCTTAGTCCACAACTTTTGCGGGTGAGCCGTGATACTTCCGACGGCGTATAAATTGACCTTTGCTTTTCCGCTTTCGGTGGCAAAATGCCGCATTAGGTATTCGTAAGCATCACCCAGTAAATCATCGCCTTCAGCTCTGTTGTTTGAAAAATTAAGTTCTTCTTTGCTGAAGATATTAAGCAAATTGGTAAGCCTGTCAACTTTTTCTTTGCCTGTGCCAAGTTTAGAATCATCATTAAAATCTGCTTCGGTAATAATACCCGATAGGTTGTTGTTCTTGGCAAATTCACCAATGATTTTATTGATTTGGTCACCAATATCCGATTTGCCACGGTGCTTGAGCATATCGTAAAAAGTTGTTCCGGCATTCAATTCCATTAAAGGGTCTTTTTTATCGGAAATGTATTTCATAAACAGCATTACCAATACATAATCCTTGTATTGGCTTGCGTCCATACTACCTCTCAGTTCGTCGCAACTTGCCCAAAGCGAGCTGTATAATTCAGATTTTTTATAGCCATATTGTTATTGTTTTTTAAGCGAACTTTTTAAATTAGATTCTTTATTTTTTTTGCAAATGTACAAAAAATCAATAAATAAATTATTGAAAAATGCTTTATAACCAAACTTTGCCATATTATCTCGGGAGCTGTTTATTTTGTTATCTGCGGCGAAAACACTTTTTATTTTCATTATTTTTGCGGTGATTTAGTGTTTTGTAAAAACAAAATCAGTAACTTATTACTTTTATCCTTGGTTCTTTATTCTTGGTTCTTTATTCTTGGTTCTTGGCTCTTGCCTCTTGTCTCTAAAAAACCCTCTTCAATTCTTTTGAAATCTCGTTGCGCATTTTGTTGAGGTTCATTATTTTTTTTGTTATCAAAGATGTTTTTTCGGAGTCGTTGTTGGCTATGCTGGTGTTTAGTTCTTCTTTGAATTTGTCGATAACCTGCGAAAGTATTTTGAGTTTGTAAACGGTTATTGCTCGCGGAATTGTGTGTTTTAATTCGTTTTCTTCGGGTAAAAGGTTAGAGCCGAAGCGTTTCCATATTTCGCTTAATTCGTATTCGTCTGAAATAATATTAACTGCAAATTCCGAAATTTGTTTGTCGATATTATTTATAAAATGTTTTATCGAAAAGTCAATGTTCTGATTCAAAAGGCTTTCGTATTCTACAAAAATGCGTTTATAACAATCGTTTTGCAACAAAATGTTATCTTTTTTCAGTTCGCCTATAATATATTGAGCAGCAGTATCAAAGCCGCCTTGACTGTTTTCAAACAAAGGTCTGTCGCCGTGTTTCAAAAGAAAATATGCAAGTTCTTTTTCTTCTTCATTGCAATTTTCGCTTACTACGGGAATAATGTCGGTCGTTTGTCGTTTCTTATTTTCAATCAGCGGTTTAACGTCTTTATATTCTTTGCCGTAATATTTTTTTGCACGTTCGCGTTTCAGTTCTTCAACAAGAGTATTTTCGTCGGCATCAAACATTCGCGCACATTCTTTTACATAAACCATGCGGGTGATACTATCGGGTATAACGCTTATTGACTGTAAAATATCTCCTATAACTTTGGCTTTTTTCGACGGGTCGTTCTGACATTCCGCCAGCAAAAGGTTTGTTTTGAAAACTATAAAATCCTGTTCGTTTTTGGTGAGAAAATCCTCAATTTCGGATACCGAATGTTTACGTGCAAACGAGTCGGGGTCTTCGTTATCTGGGAAAAGTATAACTTTTACCGTCAGTCCTTCTTCGAGCAAAATATCAATTCCCCGCAACGAGGCGTGAATACCGGCAGAATCGCCATCGTACATAACCGTAACTTCGGGCGAAAATCGCCGAATAAGTTTTGCCTGTTCAATAGTCAAAGACGTTCCGCACGATGCTACAATATTGTCAATTCCAGCCTGATACATCGAAATAACATCCGTATAACCTTCGACTAAATAACATTTTTGTTTTTTTACGATTGAGTTTTTCGCAAAAAATAATCCGTAAAGAAGTTTATTTTTCACATAAACAACCGATTCGGGTGAATTTTTATATTTTGCAATATTTTTTTCTACACTGAGTGTTCGTGCGCCAAAGCCTATAACTCTGCCTGTTACAGAATGTATAGGAAACATTACGCGCCCTGCAAAAAAGTCTAACGGCTCGCCCGATTCGCGTTCAAAACAAAGTCCGGCTTTCACCAGAAATTCTTTTTTATATCCGGCGGCGATTGCTGTTTTTACAAACGACGACAAATTGCGCATACTATATCCCAATTGAAACTGATTGACAGTTGCCTGCGAAAATCCGCGCTCTTTGAAGTAACTCAAACCTATTGATGTTCCTTCGTCGGTTTCCTGCAGATTTTTTGTAAACTGTTGGCGGGCATAGTCGAGAGCGACTAAAATACTTTCGCGGTCGTCATTTTGGCGTTGCTCGTCTGCCGTAAGTTCGCGCTCGTTGATTTCGATGCCGTATTTTTTCGCAACATATTTCAACGCTTCGATATATGAAATATTTTCGTGTAATTGCACAAAAGTTACGGCATTTCCCGCTTTTCCGCAGCCAAAACATTTAAAAATTCCTTTCGATTGCGAAACAGAAAACGACGGCGTCTTCTCATCATGAAAAGGACAACAAGCCGTATAGTTAGCCCCGCGTTTTTTCAGCGACACAAAATCCTGAATAACATCTACAATGTCAACAGCGTCAAATACTCTATTTATTGTTGTTTGGTCAATCATACTTGCAAAGGTACGAAAAATTTTTATAAAGTTTGTAAAAGTAGAAAGTTTGTAAAGTTTGTAAAGTAGAAAGTTGTAAAGTTTGTAAAGTAGAAAGTTTGTAAAGTTTGTAAAGTAGAAAG